>JAAENP010000394.1 GCA_024224155.1 bacterium | reverse complement strand
TTCTTGCTGGTTCCGGCGTGACCGAGTCGTGACAGAGGTACACTCCACGATGTGGCAGCCAAGAGGCGCCGGCCCGAAGAGCACCAGCCCCGCCGGAATAGGGCTCGCGACGCACTTCGCCCGCCTGGGTTGAGCGATTCCGGCAGAGTCTGAATCACGTGACGCCGGGCGTCGACGGTTCGGTGTATTCTCTCGGCGACGATGAAGCCTAGAGCACTCCTTTCTTCAGGTCGCCGGATCGCGGTCGCGGGTGGCCGCAGGATGGCGTTCGTCCTGCTGCTCGGCCTGCTCGCGCCGCAGCTGCGTGGCGACGCCAACTGGCCATCCTTCCGCAACGACGGGAGCGGCACCATCGCGGTCACGAAGGCGCCCATCCGATGGGCTCCGGACCAGAACATCTCCTGGCGTGCCGCAATCCCGGGTTACGGGCAGTCCGCACCGGTGGTGTGGGGGGGTAGGGTTTTCCTTACGTCGTCCGACGGGCCCTGGCAGGAACGGGGTTTCGTTCATGCCTACGAGCTCGAGACCGGCAAGAAGCTGTGGTCGACCGAGGTACCCGCGACGACCCGCGTCGAGAGCTACTTCCGGAACAGTCGGGCGGCGCCGACTTCCGTGGCCGATGCCGACGTCGTGGTGTCGTTCTTCCCCGGCGGCGACGTGGCGGCCATGGACCACGAGGGCAAGACGATCTGGAGCGTGCCGTTGTTCGAAAGGTTCCCTCGGGCGGAGAACGATCGCGCGACGGCCAGCTCGCTCGCCCAGACGAAGGAACTAGTCTTCGTTCTCGTCGACCACCACGGTCCGTCGTATCTCGTCGCTCTGCGCAAGGCGGACGGGAGCGTGGCCTGGAAGGCCGATCGCGGCAGCCGAGTCCCGTCATGGTCGTCCCCCGCGATCGCGACGCTCGAAGGCCGCGAGATCGTCATCGCGAGCTCCTCGGATACGGTGGATGCCTATTCGGCCCGATCGGGCGAGCTGCTTTGGCAGATCGAGGGCTTACAGGGGAACCGCATCCCATCGGCTTCGGTCGTCGGCAGCTCGGTCTTCGTCGGCTCGACCGAACTGGCGCATGGCGGGACCGATGCCGCGGCCGCGAACTGTCGCATCGACCTGAAGAAGAAAGGCGATCGACCGACCCACGAGGTTCGTTGGGGGGCGCGGCGAGCCAGCTCCTACTACTCGACTCCCCTGGCTTTTGCGGGCTATGTGTATTACGTCACCAAGGCGGGCATCTTGTATTGCCTGGATGCCGAAACCGGCGAGGAGTTGTTTCGGCAACGCATCGGCGGGGCTTGCTGGGCCTCGGCGATCGGGGTCCGGACCGCCGAGGGCGAGTCCCTGGTCTATTTCGTGATGAAGAACGGTGAGACGCTCGTCCTGCGTCCCGGCCGCACGTTCGACGAGGTGGCGAGAAACCAACTCTGGGACGAAGAGCAGATGCAGGCGGCCGCCGCCGCGGCCAGGCGCCAACGGGCGGCCAACCAGGTTCCGCCGGGGGAGGCCCCACCCAAGGAGGGAGAAGAAGCGGAGCTGGCCAAGATGCCGGAAGCGCAGCTGCATCAGATCTTTGCCTACGGAGACCCGACCGTCTACGCGACCGCCCTGGTCGAAGAGTGCCTCCTCGTCCGAACAGGCCAGCACTTGTACTGCGTCGGCGACTGATCGACCGACCGTTTGCTGCTCCTGGGAAGGACGATTCCGGCCTATCTGAGCAAGCCCCTGAGCCCGGAGATCCAATACCGTCGTCTGAGTGTCTTGAGGGCGGTGCCAGAAGGCCGGTCGCTGAGCTTCCGAGCTGCGGCGATGTGGCGCTTGCAGAGCCAGAGACAGCCCTTCGGGTGGCCGGTCATCCCGTCGGGCAGAGGTTCGTAGTTGGCGAAGGTCACGGTGCCTCCGCCCTTTCCGGGGTCGAGTGCCCGGCCGCAGACCTCACAGCCCGGTGGCTCCATCCGGTCAAACCGTTCCCGCAGGGCAACGGCTCCCCCTCGATCCGGGGCGCGCGGGCGGCGATGAGCTCGCGGACGAGCTCGGAAAGC
>JAAENP010000393.1 GCA_024224155.1 bacterium | reverse complement strand
TACATAGTCAAGTGGCAAGTGCGCCGAGGTCGGCTCGCAGCTCGCGATAGAGCTGGCGGGCGATGTAGCGCTTGAGGCAGCGGATGATCTCCTTGTTGGAGAGGCCTTCGGACCGGCGTCTCTTGGCATAGGCGCGGGTTCGAGAGCAGTAGCGGAGTCGGACGACGGCGATCATGTGCAGGGAACGGTTCGCCTGTCGATTCCCTTGATAGCTAAGACGATGCCTTTGAGTCAGACCCGAGGAGGCAGGCACAGGTGCTGCTGCGCACAGGTGTGCGAAGGCGGCTTCAGAGTGAATGCGGTCGCAGTCTTGACCCAGAGTCGTCAGCAGCTCCGCGGCGTGCTGTGTACCGACACCAAGCAGCGAGGTGGTTCGGGGTGCAGCGCTGCGGATGAGAGCCTCGAGCTGAGCGTCGATTTCTGCGATCTCCTTCTTGAGGGCGAGAATCCGTCGCGCAACGCTGCGCAGGGCCAGCTTGGTCGCCTGGGTGGGGTCGTCGAGATGATCGAGCGCGGGCCGGAGCCGAGCGCAGACAGTCGCTTGGCCTTTGAGCGTGCTGCAACGCATTGACTCCCGGAGCTCGGTGGGTGCCGTGACGAGGAGTTCACCCAGCAGGCACAGGGCCATGGAGCGAGCCTTCACGGCGCTGTTGTGAGCCGTCTTGAGTAGCCGGATGGATTCGACGATCCCGGTGGTGTCTTTGGGGATCTGCCTGGCTTCCCCGGCCAAGACACTGCGGGCAGCCCCCTCGGCGTCTATCGAATCGGATTTGCCCCGCCGCTGACGAAGTTGGGCGTGAGGCCGGTTGACCTCGATCACCTTCACGCCGGTCCGGCACAGACTCCGGGTCAGGCCTGCACCATAGCCACCGGTTGACTCGACCCCAACAGCGCGCACAGTCCCCTGGCCTCTAAGCCAGGCGAGGAGCTCCCGATACCCGGCGCGAGTGGCTCGAAACTCCTGATCTGCCAGCCGGCGGCCCTGCTCATCGATGGTGCACGCATGGTGCGTGTGCTTGTGGCAGTCGACGCCTCCGATGACAACGACTCGTTCCTCTGTCATGCTTTCCATGCTGTTCCTCCCTTTCTGAGGAGCAACCGAGCCGGGGCGGGCGGACACAACAGTGACGGGGCATCTGTTGGCGCAGGTTCCTATCAGGTCACGCGTCCGCTCGGCTCGGCAGCCAGGTTCAGAGTGACCGCTCGGCGGGACCGACGCGTCCGGGGCAAGACATCGCATAGCGAGTCGCTTCAGTGGTAAGTCAAGTCCCACCGAGCGGCCAACTCTGAATCTTTCTATCAGTGCCGGTCTCCGAGGAAAACGCGGCAACCTTGAGGCGCCCCAGGGTTTCCGTAGGACTTTCTGGCTGAAGACGGAATCCACCATCTTCGTCCCCCAGACCGGATCTTCACTCTTCGGTGGACACCAAGTTAAGCCTCTCAGCACTTGTTTCTGGCCAATCTCCGACACAGAGACCCGGACTCCCACGGGAACGCGGGCGGCAAGGGCAGCGCGCTCGTTGACTCGTCTCGGTCACGCAGCTTTTCTAGGTGGTACAACGGCCGCCAAAGCGAACTCACCGCAGACGATTCTCCGGACGCTCCCTCCGGCCGACGCGATGTTCCGGGCCGGAGAGACCATTTCTCTCGGCGACTGGTTCATCGTCGAACCGGGTGCGGCCTTAATCGCCATCATCGATCCATTGCTCACCTGCTGAGGCCGGCCCTCTGGGCCGACCCAGGTTCGATTACCGCCACAGTTGATAGACTGCCGCCTCCGGGAATGAGCGACCGCTCCCATAGCCAAAACAGTCTTCTCAGACTGCGCATTCTCTCTGTCGTCATCTCGCTTGCCATCATCTTCCTCATGATGGAGGTGGCCATCCGCCTTGTAGGCGACTGCGACAAGGACCGCAACTTCTTCGTCCTCGGGCGTCGACTCCACCCGTTCAGACTGCCCGTCGTCTCGACTCAGGAGACCCTCGACCACTACCTCGGGTCGACAGAAATGACCGTGGCGTATGACCCGCAGCTCGGATGGGCGCCGAGGCCGGCAGGTGTCTCGGTCGGCGGCCTCCACCGAAACAACGACCAAGGTATCCGGGCGGAAAAGGAGTTCTCGCGCGAGCAGCAGGCGGACCGATACAGAATCGCCTTGTTCGGCGACTCCTTTACCTACGGATATGAAGTCCGCCTGGAAGAGAGTTGGGGCTTTCTTCTCGAACAGGAGCTGAATGCCAGGCAAAAGAGCGTCGAGGTTCTGAATTTCGGGGTCGGCGGCTACGGCATGGATCAGGCCCTGCTGCGCTGGATGGAAGTGGGTCGCAACTTCGAACCCCATCTCGTGCTTTTCGGACTCCAAGCCGAGAATGTGAAACGAAACCTCAATCTCTTCCGGCCCTTGCTTTACTACGGTGACCAGATCCCACTATTCAAGCCTCGCTTCGTCCTCGAAGACAATGGCCTCCGGCTCGTAAATCAACCCTCCCTCCCTCCGGAGGAGGTAGTGGCCAATCTCAACAACGTCGAATCTTGGCGATATGCAAACTACGAGTACTTCTACGGTCCCGACGACTACCGAGACTCGCTGTGGCAAAACAGCCGCCTGGCAGCGCTCGCGGTGAGCGCCGTTACGCAGAATCGCTTCTCGCGACGCCGACGAAGTGATGAGTTCTACGGCTCCAAAAGCGCGCCTGCGCGCCTTGCCGTTCGCATACTCAAGGAGTTCCGGCTTGATGTGGAAGAGCAGGGCGGCCGCTTCGAAATCGTGCATCTCCCGACCGAGGTCTCCCTGCGCAGGGTTCTGGGAGGCAAGCCCCTGGAATACCAGGACCTCCTCGGTGCGGCGGCGAAGGTCGCTCCCGTCATCGACCCTCTCCCGAGTCTCCTGCAGGCGTCGCGAGCGACTACTCCTGACAGCCTTTTTGAAGAGTGGCATTACTCCTCTGAAGGGAATCGGGTGATCGCCGGCTCTGTTGCCGAAGCCCTCAGCCGGGAAAGCGCATGGCAAGCGACAAGGGACTAGATCGAGCTGCTGCGAGCTGGTCTAGCGGCTCACTGCTAGCGGCCAGGTGCCGGCCTCCGAGCCTCGACAGACAGTTCTCTTAGCATAGCCTTCTGAACAAGCTCCACAGCGATTCTGTGCGCCGCCGGCGCCTAGCGGTAATCCCGGCCCAGTCGTAGAACGGGATTCCGCTCCAGCCGGAAAATGGGCAGCGGATCGCCGACCTCGATTCCCATCTCAGTACACCACTCAATGAATTGGGAGTTGCCCTGATAGTAGACGTAGGGGTCGTTGATCCTCCGATAGCGCGACGGATAAACGCCAACGACCACGACTTCCGGCTGGATCCGAGGTATCAGCTCTTCCGTCAGCAGCCGAATCTGCCGCAGACCGTTGATGTTGATGGCGAACGGCGATTCCCGCTCGAGCGGCCAGTGGTCAACTTCGCTACCGGGACGGCGATCTTCGAGTCAAGCGAAGCGCTGAGCGCTTTCTCAAACGCGGCTACGCCTGAAGGTGCGGAGAGCGGCCATGTCAGATCTCGTGCGGTTCAGCACGTCCACTGTTGGGAAGAGCAAGCTACGAAACGCTCTCGGGTACCAGCTATCGGGCGTCGGCACCAATCTCCGGTTCAAGGACGCCAGCGTAGTACTCTTCCAGCTGCGTCAGGACCCGATCGATGTGGAAGTGTTCCTCCACACGGTGGCGCCCTTGACGGCCGAATTCCCGACGCAGCTCTGAGTCTTCCACCAACCGGTCCATGGCCGCCGCCAGGGCGGCGATACCACGACCGACGCCGTTCGAGCGAGCAGCAGCCGCACGGGACGGCTCCCAGGTCTCTTCGGGTGGAACCAGGAAACCGGTCTGCGACTCGACGACAAGATTCGTTACTCCGCCGACTTGGGTTGCCACTACCGGCAGCCCACAGGCCATGGCTTCCAGCACGACCACCGGCACCCCTTCCTCCAGCGACGAAAGCACGAAAGCGTCCGCCTCCTTCAGGGCTCCGTACACGTCACGCCGGTACCCCAGAAAGTGAACCTGCCGATCGAGGCCCAACGTCTCCACCTCGGCCCGGAGGCGCGTCTCTTCTGGACCGTCGCCGATCAGCGCCAGGTGAACACTCGGTCCTCGCCAGCGCATCTGTGCCATCGCACGCAGAAGATAATGGTAGCCCTTGTCCTCGATCAGCCTACCAACCGAGCAAAAGAGCTGGTCCTCGTCGGTCAGACCGAGAGTCCGCCGAATTTCACCGGTCGGGAATCGGTCGACGGCCGCAAGGTCGATGCCATTATGGAGCGGCGCCAGCTTCGATTCAGGCAGGCGATCCCTATGCTTGAGAATCTCCTCGACGACCGGTGCCACCACCAGAACCCGCTCCGTCCACTGCACGGTCACTCGATTGAGAAAGGACACGAGGCGCGACCTCTTGAAGTCGGTCGATCGTTCACTCGAGAAGTGAGGCCTTCGCTTTCCTGAAAAGCGGTTCGCCACCCGCGACATGATGTTGGATCGCGGCAGAAACGAGTGCACCACGTCGCCCTCGGTCCCCTTCAGCCAGCGACGCAACCTCCAGATTCCGCTGAGCAATGCCAGCGAACCGACAAGTTCACCCATGCCGAGCGTATGAACCGCCACGCGTTGCTGCGCGAGAGAGACACCCAGCTTGCCGAGCGGTTTAAGACTGAGCACCGTCACGCCGTACCTTCTCCGGCGAAGGCCGAGCGCGATCTCGGCGAGAGCGCTCTCGGTGCCTCCGAAGTCGGTTCCATTGATAATAAGGATGGCTCGCGCTCTCGGCCGAGCGCTGCCATCAACCTCAGCGGTGTCGTTCGTCAGCTCGTCCACTCCTTCGTTCAGACCTTGCTACCTGACTTCTGTCGTTCCGGACGGCACCGCGAAGCCATCATAACCGAGCCATCCGATCCCCGCACCGTTGTACTCAGGGGGCAAGGTCGCGCAGCCAGGGTTACGGTTTCGCCGGCGCCGGAGTGATGAATACGGAGGTCACGACGGACCGCCGTCTGATTGCCCTCCAGCAAGACCACTTCCCACTCCCCATCGAGCACCAGATCGCCTAGCGCAGAGACAACCAGGGGCGCTCGTTTGCTTATAGCGGCAGTAGCTCCTGGGAGGGTTGGTGGAGGCCATCTCGAGGAGAATCCGAGCGCGCCCAGTGGATCTCGTGCCAGACGGCGAAGTTCAGGATTCTCCAGGATTGTGCGTCGAGCCGTGCGTTCGGTTTGCCTTGCAAACGTTGCCAGAGGCCTCGCACGTAGCCACTGCCGAGGTAGGAAGCGATTTGAGCGCCTTCGGCCAGAACCAGTTGCTCCACCTGCGCCGCAAGATCCCGAGACAACCAGCGACGAGTGGGGACATAGAAGCCCTGTTTCGAGCCCTCGGGCTCGTAAGGCGTCCCTCGTCGGTTGCTGCCCGTCAGTACTCGTCCCAACTCCGAACCTCCAGCGTTTCGAGTGACTTGTGACTCAGAGCCTGTGCGAGGCGCTGCGCCAACTGGATGTTGGTGATGAGGGGAATCCCATGGTCGACCGCCGCCCGTCGAATCATGTAGTCGTTGGCCAGCTCATCCTCCGACGCGTCCTTGGGAATGTTGACCACGAGATCCACTTCGCCTCTCCGAAGCAGCTCGAGCGCGTTCGGCGATTCCCGCTGGAGCGGCCAGTAGACCGGATCCACGGCGATGCCACTCTCGGACATGAAGGCGGCTGTTCCGTGGGTGCCGAAGAACCGGACGCCGGCGTCTGCCAGGGCGCGGGTGCTGGAGAGGAAGACGGCCTTGTCCTCGACCGGGCCGGTGCTCAGAAGTACGCGGCGAATGGGGAGTTTGAAGCCGACCGAGAGCATCGCCTTGAGGAGTGCGTCCTCGAAGTCTCGACCAATACAGGCGACCTCCCCAGTCGACGACATCTCGACACCGAGAATCGGATCGGCCCCTTCGAGACGAGTGAAAGAGAACTGCGGCGCCTTCACTCCGACGAAGTCGAGCTCGAGCACCGAGCTGTCCACCCTCTTCGTCGGACGATCCATGATCACCCTCGTGGCCAGATCGATGAAGTTGACCCGCGAGATCTTGGACGCGAAAGGAAACGAGCGCGACGCCCGCAAATTGCACTCGATCATCATGATGTTGTTGTCCCGCGCCATGAACTGGATATTGAAGGGGCCGTTGATCGATAGCGCTTCGGCGACCCGCGCGGCTGTTCGCCGCACGCGACGCAGCGTCTCGATGTAGGTACGCTGCGGGGGAAGCACCAGGGTGGCGTCGCCCGAGTGGACCCCCGCCTGCTCGACGTGCTCGGAGATGGCGTGGATGAGGATCTCGCCGTCGCGAGCCACCGCGTCGAACTCGATCTCCTTCGCGGCGTCGATGAATTTGGTAATCACTGTCGGGTGCTCCGGAGATACCTCGGCAGCCCTCTCGAGAACCGCTTGTAGAGTGTCCCGGTTCTCGGCCACCGCCATGGCCGCACCCGACAGCACATACGAGGGTCTGACCAGCACCGGATAGCCGGCTTCATTGGCGAAGGCCGCGGCGGCATCCACCGAGGTGACCTCCGTCCACTTCGGCTGATCGATACCGAGGCGATCGCACAGCTGAGAGAACTTGTTTCGATCTTCGGCGTTGTCGATGCCCTTGGCCGCCGTGCCGAGGATCCGGATTCCCGCCTCCTCGCAATGGCGGGCCAGTGTGTTGGGCGTCTGACCTCCGACCGAGACGATCAGGCCGTAGGGCTTTTCCCGGTCGTGGATCTCTTGCAGCGTCTCGAGCGTGATCTCGTCGAAGTACAGGCGATCGCACTCGTCGTAGTCGGTGCTGACGGTCTCGGGATTGCAGTTGAGCATGATCGTGGAGTAGCCGAGCTCCCTCAGGGTGCGCACGGTGTTCACACAGCACCAGTCGAACTCGACCGAGCTGCCGATGCGGTAGGCGCCCGAACCGAGAACCAGGACCGCATCTTCCGTGGCAAAATCGACGTCATCCTCCTCGCCGCCGTAGGTCAGATAGAGGTAGTTCGTACGCGCCGGGTACTCGCCCGCCAAGGTATCTATCTGCTTCACGCACGGCCGTATACCGGCGGCCCAACGGGTCAGCCGAACCTCTTCCTGGCTCACGCCCAAGAACTCTCCGATCTGACGGTCAGAAAAGCCGGCCCGCTTCGACCTGCGCAACAGATCCTCGTCCGGCGGACCTCCATTCATCTGCCGCAGGGATGCCGCCAACTCGACGATGCCGCGAATCCGTGACAGGAACCACGGGTCGATGTGGGTCAACTCGTGCACTGTCTCGATAGTCATCCCCTCGAAGAAGGCGCGGGCCAAGGCAAAGGGTCTACGGTCCGTGGGTTGAGTCAGCTCGGTCGGAAGATCCTCGAACTGCATGACCTCGTCGGCCACGACGCCTTCAACGCCGATGTCCAGCATGCGAAGCGCCTTCTGGAAGGCCTCCTCGAAAGTGCGGCCAATGCCCATGACCTCGCCCACGGACTTCATCCCGGAGCCGATCCGGCTGGAGACCATGCGGAATTTCTTGAGATCCCAGCGGGGCGCTTTCACGACAATGTAGTCGAGAGCCGGCTCGAAGCAAGCTGTCGTCACTCCAGTAACCCGGTTCGGGATCTCGCTCAAGGGATAGCCCAGCGCCAGCTTGGCGGCAACGAACGCCAGCGGATAGCCGGTCGCCTTTGAGGCCAGAGCCGAGCTGCGCGACAGCCGGGCATTGACCTCGATGATCCGACAGTCGTCCGAGCCGGGATCGAGGGAGTACTGGATGTTGCACTCGCCGACGATTCCCAGGTGGCGGATGACCCGGATGGCGATCTCCCGCAGACGGTGGTACTCATGATTGGTGAGCGTCTGACTCGGCGCAACCACCAGGAACTCCCCAGTATGGATGCCCATCGGATCAAGGTTCTCCATATTGCAGACGGTCACGCAGTTGTCGTAGGCGTCCCGCACCACCTCGTATTCGATCTCTTTCCATCCCGAGAGGTACTCCTCGATCAGGATCTGGTCGGTGTGAGAAAAGGCCGCGGAGGCCCTCTGCTCGAGATCCTCCTCGTCCGTACACACACCTGAGCCCAGTCCACCCAGGGCATAGGCGATTCGCAGCATGACCGGATAGCCGATCGCACCAGCGGCCTCGAGCGCCTCTTGGACCGACGTCACGGCGCGACCGTGCGCCACCTTGGCTCCGATCTCGCTGAGGCGCTGGTTGAAAATGCCCCGATCTTCCGTCGAACAGATCGTCTCGACCGCCGTGCCCAGAATGCGGACGCCGTGGCGCTCGAGAACGCCTTCTCGGGCCAGACTGACGCCGCAGTTGAGCGCGGTCTGTCCACCAAAGCCGAGTAGGATGCCGTCGGGCTTCTCCTCGAGAATCACCTGCTCGACGAAATAGGGCGTGACCGGCAGGAAGTAGACCTTGTCCGCCAGGTAGTCGGAGGTCTGGATCGTCGCGATGTTGGGGTTGACCAGGATCGTTTCGATCCCTTCTTCCTTGAGCGCCTTGATGGCCTGGCTGCCGGAGTAGTCGAATTCCCCGGCCTCGCCGATCTTCAAGGCGGAGCTGCCGAGAATGAGAACCTTCTGAGGAAGAGACAGACCACCGTTGTGTTGCTGAGGCCCCTTCACCGGAGCATCTCTACGAAGCTTTTGAAGAGATGAGCCGTGTCTGTGGGGCCAGGTGATGCTTCCGGGTGGAACTGGACGCTGCGCGCGGGCTGCCAATCGTGACGTATCCTCTCGTTGGTTCCGTCGTTGGCGTTGACGAACCACTCACGCCAGCCATCGGGCAGGGTCGCTCCGTTTACCGCGTAGCCGTGATTCTGCGAAGTCACATAGCAGCGCCGCGAACCCACTTCCGAGCAGGGCTGATTCTGCGATCGATGTCCGAACCTGAGTTTGTAGGTATCGGCTCCGGCCGCGAGCGCCAGGATCTGATTGCCGAGGCACACGCCAAAGACCGGAATCCGCTCTTCCAGCCCACGCCGGACGTGCTCAATCGCCTTGTCGGCCAGCTTCGGGTCACCAGGTCCATTGGAGATGCAGATTCCGTCAAAGTTCTCGTCAAAGAAATCGTAGTCCCACGGAACTCTCAGAACGCGAGCCCCGGCTCCCACCAAGCCACGAACGATGCTGGCCTTGGCTCCAGTGTCCACAAGAACGACTCGGGGCCCGTTCTCACCGTAGGCAATCGGACCACCGACGCTGACGCCGGCGACGAGATTCGAGAGGTTCGGATCCTTCCACTCGACGTCCTCGCCCTCCGGTACCAGTTTGGAGAGCATCACTCCCTTCTCCCTTAACCGTTTGGCGAGGGCCCTGGTGTCGACGCCGGACAGAATCGGCACCCCAGAAGCCGCCAGCCAGTCGTTCAGACTCCGCTGGGCAGACCAGTGGAAGGTGTCTCTAGACAGCGAGCCGACGACCAGTCCCTGGACCTGAACCCTCTCGGACTCGAAATGGAGAGGAAGGTCGAGCTCATCCCACTCGCTCCCGGGGACGCCGTAGTTGCCGATCAGTGGATAGGTGAGAATGAGGATCTGCCCGGCGTAGGAGGGGTCGGTCAGCGTCTCCGGATAGCCCACCATTCCGGTGTTGAACACCAGCTCGCCCGTCCGCCTGGTCCGGAGTCAGGCCGCCTCAAATCCCGCCAACGACCTATCGCACAATCCGAACTACCTTGATCGGAACTCCGCGAACTGGGGAGCCTCGAGAACAACCATGTGTGAGCTCAGTCGCCAGGACGAGTATACTCCCCAGTCGGGAAGGATGCTCAACGGCGTCAGTTGCTCACCGGTCACTTGAAGCGATTGCACAGCAAGTCAGTGAACTTCTGTACGAAGCGCGGGAAGGCCGAGTCGCTCGGGAGCGTCACCGGCTCGCTGCTGGTGTTGCTGCTGTCGGCGGTGGCGTGTTTGGCCGATCCGCTGCCTCGAGGCTACACAGCTCGGGCGAATGGCCTGGACATGAACGACGACGGGTTGATCGGGCAGGCGGGGGTGGACGATCTGGTCTGCGACGACACCTCGGGCACGGGCGTTCAGTCGAACGACATCGACGGTGATGGGCAAGCGG
>JAAENP010000392.1 GCA_024224155.1 bacterium | reverse complement strand
CTCATTAAAAAAAAGAGAGTGGGTGATGCCCTCGAGCGAGTCCGACAGGCAGTGCGTGAAGTCGTACATCGGGTAGATCTTCCACGCATCGTCCGTCCGGTAGTGGTGCGCGTCCCGGATGATCCGATACAGGATCGGGTCGCGCATCAACATATTCTTGGCCGCCATGTCGATCTTGCCCCGCAGCACGTGGGAACCGTCGGGGAACTCGCCGGCGCGCATGCGGGCGAAGAGGTCGAGATTCTCCTCCACCGAGCGGTCGCGGTAGGGGCTCGGCCTACCCGGCTCGGTGATCGTGCCGCGATACTCTCGGATCTCCTCCTCGCTAGAGCTGTCGACATAGGCCTCGCCGGTCTCGATCAGGTACACGGCGTGCTGGTAGAGCTGCTCGAAATAGTCCGAGGCGAAGTACTCCCGGTCTTCCCAGTCGAATCCCAACCAACGCACGTCGCGCTCGATCGCGCGCACGTACTCCATGTCCTCGGTGGTCGGGTTGGTGTCGTCGAAGCGCAGATTGCAGGTGCCGCCGAACTCCGCCGCCACCCCGAAGTTGAGGCAGATCGACTTGGCGTGGCCGATGTGCGGGTAGCCGTTGGGCTCCGGCGGGAACCGGGTCGCCACCTTGCCGCCCCACTTGCCGGTCTGGTTGTCGCGAACCACGATGGCGCGGATGAAATCCGAAGGCGCCTTGCTCGAGCTCGCGTCTTCGGCGTCGTCGAGTCGGCTTGGGCGTTCGGTCTGGGTCGTGGTCACGGTGCTCACCTCATCTCGGAAAGAGAAGAGTACCGTAAGAGACGCGGGCCGACAATCGAACCGGCCCATGATATGAAGCTGCGATGATGCGCCGCCGTCCGAGCATTCGCTCGCGAAAGTCTGTCGAAGACTGAGACCCAGGTTTGGTTGCGCGTAGCGCAATCGAACCTGGAGAGGAGGGATAAGCCAAGGGAGCCACGCCGTCAGGCGTGGGTCTCTTGGGGCGCGTGCGCGCAGTCGGCCATGGTCTCCGCGCCGCAGACGCGGTCGGAGTGCACCAGGCAGCAGAGCGCTTTCTCGTAGCGGTCGACGACCGGACCCTTGGCGAAGCGCTCTGCGTTGCGGCGCGACGCTTCGCGCATCGCCTGGTAGCGCTCGCGATCCGCCAGCAGATCGGCCGTCAGGCTGCCCAGGCAGACGTGCTCTTTCTCGGGACACAGGATGCCGGTCTGCTGGTCGATCACCACCTCGGGCAATCCGCCGGCGTGGTAGCCGATCACCGGGCAGCCGCAGGCCTGGGCCTCGAGCGCCGACAGGCCGAAGCTCTCGGCGACGCTGGGCAGGCAGAAGACGTCCGACGCCTGGAGGATGGTCTCCAGATCGTCGCGCTGGCCGAGTACCCGGACGTCGTCGCGTATCCCGAGCTCCTCGGCCTGGACCATCGCCGGCGCCAGGTCCGGCCCGTCGCCGACCAGCGCCAGCACCGCGTCCGCGTGCTTGCGGAAGGTCGCGAAGCCGCTGATCACGTCGGCAACCCGTTTCACCGGCCGGAAATTCGACATGTGGGTGATCAGGTAGCGGTCTTCTGCTCCCAGCTCGCGCCGGGTCTCGGTGCCGTCCGCCGGATGGAAGCGTTCCAGATCGACAAAGTTGGGGATGGCGAGGATCCGCTCCGGCTGGAACCGGTATTCGGACTCGGTCTTGCCCACCAACCAGCAGCTCGGCGCGGTCAGCAGATCCTGGCGCTGGAGGGCGAAGCGGGTCAGCTCGTAGAAGCTCGGCTCCATCCCGAACAGCGAGATGTCGGTGCCGTGCAGGGTGCAGGCCAGCTTGACGTCGAGGCCGCGCTCCTCGCGCAGCACCTCGCGCGCCATCCACGCCGCCTGGGCGTGGGGGATGGCGTAGTGGCTGTGGATGACGTCGACGCCGTGATCCTCGACCAACTCGATCAGCTTGTTGGCCAGGTTGAGGGAGTAGGGCTGATGCTTGAACAGCGGGTAGTCGCTGGCCTCCACCTGGTGGAAATAGGGGTGCTCCTGGGATTCGTCTACGCGGAGCGGCCGCTCATAGGACACCGTGTGCACGTCGTGCTCGCGCTCGGCCAGCGCTTTCGCCAGCTCGGTCGCGACCACGCCGCTGCCGCCGTAGGTCGGATAACAAACCACCGCGAACCGCATGGAGCCTCCCTTCGGATCGTTTCCGCTTTCGCTGACACTGGATTCTACGACATCAGACCTGGGAGGGTTTGCCTCCGGACCGAGGTG
>JAAENP010000391.1 GCA_024224155.1 bacterium | reverse complement strand
CCGGTTGCAACTGGTGAAGCTTGCGTGTGAGCGACCCGACCCAGAAGTCACAGCGTTTCGCGATGTATGGACCTACCAGTCGCTGTCGGACGCTCTGTTGTAAGTGGTCACCACAGCCCCCGGACGCAGCAGTTCGTGAGCGTGTATGCCCTGGATGAATCACAGCCGGAGGCAACATGGATGTCATCGCGAGAGCTGAAGCTGCAACACGCGCTGTTTCGGGGAAGGGCCGGGGCCGTCGTCTCGGAGGAGCCCTCGGAGTTCTGGTGGGCCAAGCCACCAGAGAGCTACGCGCCAGCGGCGTGAGTTGGGGTGAGGTCGCCCGGAGGCTCCAAGTCTCAGTGCCAACCGCTCAGCGTTGGTCGGAGCGAATCGCCGAGCCGCCGCCACCGGCACTACTGCCGATTCGAGTCGTAGAGCCGGCTACCGAGGCCATCGTGGCAGTCGTGAGTCCGTCTGGCTGGCGAATCGAGGGTCTTACGTTGAGCCAGGCGCGCGCGTTCCTGGCGGAGCAGTGATCGCGCCGGCCCGTGCCGTCCGAGTCTTTGCGTACCCTCGTCCGACCGACCTCCGAAAGGGCTACAACGGCCTGTACGGATTGGTCGCCGAAGGCCTCCGGTCCGATCCGCTCAGCGGCGACTTGTTCCTGTTCGTGAATCGGAAGCGTACGAGCTGCAAGGTGCTGCTCTTCGATGGCACCGGGCTCTGCATCTTCATGAAACGGCTCGAGCAGGGGCAGTTCGCGGACGTCTGGCGCGAGGATTGTGCCGCCATCACCTTGACCGGCAGCGAGCTGAGTCTCTTCATCGAGGGCTGCTCGATGGTTGGATCCAGGCCTTTGTCGCCACCGCCGATCACGTCGTTCTAAAAAGGAAACTTCCGCCTTGCGTCAACGCCGGTCAGCATGATCGGATACGCCTCATGAGCGTTCGCCTGGAAACCGAAACGGACATCGAGCATTTGCGCAAGGTGGCGTTGATGCAAGACAGCGAGCTTCGCCGGCTCTCCAAGCAGGTCGTGGATCTCAAACGCGAACTGGCCGAGCTGAAGGGCGAGCCGATGACTCAGGCCGAGCTCGAAGGCCTGTTCGAGAGCGAACTTGAAAAGCTCAGCGCGGCCCAACCCGCCCCGACGCCGAAGTCACCCAAACGCGAGCCCAAGAAGCGCACCAAGTTTGGTCCTCGAGATCAGAGCGGCCTCGAGCAACTATTCGAGCACCACAAGCTACATCCTGCAGACCTGGCGTGCCCCGAGTGCGGAGAGGAACTCCAGGCGATGGCGGGGCAGTTCGACCAGTCACAGCTCGTCAGCGTTGTTCAGCTGAAGTATGTGCTGGTGAATCTGCGCCTCCAAAAGTACCGCTGTGCCAAGGGCTGCTGCATCGATCAGCCGCTCGCGCCTCAGCGCGCTACCCCTGGCGGTCGGTACTCGGTGGAGTTCGCTGCCAAGGTCGCCATCGACAAGTACCTGAACCATCTACCGCTTGCTCGGCAGGCGCGAATGATGGCCGAGCATAGACTCTCTATCAGCCGCAACGTTCTGTGGTCCCAGGTCAAACACATGGGCATGGCGCTTCGACCGATTTGGTTGGCTCTCATCAAGAACATTCTTTCTCAGCGAGTGATTGGCCTCGATCAGACCGGATGGCCAAACCTTGAGAGACGTAGCGCGAAGAAATGGCAGATGTGGTGCCTGACGGCTCCTGGCATGACGGCTCACATCATTCGCGACGACAAAGGCAGAGAGACGTTCGATGACCTCACCGCTGGATTCGAGGGGGTCGTCGTATGCGACATGATGAGCACCCATCTGTCCGCAGAAAAGGGTCGAGCTGAACTCACGCTCGCGGCCTGTTGGGCACACATCCGTCGCAAGTTCGCAGAGTGCGAGAAGGACTTCCCGAAAGCGCGAGTCGCGCTCGACCACATCCGGAGCCTTTATGACTTCGACGCGGAAGCCTCTGGCGAGGAAGCGCTGCGAGAGATCCGGAAAACCAAGAGCCGTGATGTGCACAAAGCGCTGCAGGGCTGGCTGCTGGCCACGCCGATGCCAAAGTTCACGAGCCTCGGCAAAGCCATTCGGCACACGCTCAAGCACTGGACTCAGCTGAGCGCGTTCTTGGAGAACCCACAGATACCGCTCGACAACAACGCGACGGAGCGCGCCCTACGAGGTCCGGTTGTTGGCCGTCGAAATCACTTCGGCTCGAAGTCCCGCCGCGGCACCGAGACCGCCGCGATCCTCTACTCGGTGATCGAGACTGCAAAGCTCGCTGGCGTGCCAGTCTCCGACTATCTCGTCGAAGCGGTCCGGGCCTCCCGCGACAATCATGTGCTAACGCCAGCCGCCTACAAGCGGCACCAGGCTTGCGACCACGGCTGAAGTCAGATCTCGGCAGCGCCAACTCGCCCCTCTACACGAATTGGACGCCTACGTCCGGGGGTCAGGGTGACCACTTACATAATACCGACCTGGGCGACACCTATCAGAACGCCGACGATTATGACGACGACGGCATTGAAGACCCGTCCGATAACTGCCCCCGCGCGCGTAAT
>JAAENP010000390.1 GCA_024224155.1 bacterium | reverse complement strand
GTGTGGCGACACCTTCTCCGAATCCCACCGACCATCGGCAAACGTCGGCTCGCTGGACTGGCGGACCGAGCCCAAACAGAGGCTGGCGGCCTGTCCGAAGAACACCGGGCGGTCCATCACTTCGTAGTGCAGGAGCTCCCTCGAGTTGGAGGGCCACTTTCACCAGAGGTTGTGGCCGACCGCCTGGATCTCCCACGGGAACGGGTGGTAGGAATCCTCGACGAGCTGGAGGCCAAGAAAGCGTTCCTGTTTCGCGACGGCCGGGGCGCAGTGGTGTGGGCCTATCCGGTGACGGCCGCCGAGACTCCCCATCGGCTCTACTTCAAGAGCGGTGAACGGCTCTACGCGGCTTGAGCGGCCGATGCGATAGCAACGCCCTTCGTGCAAGGGCGCCTGAGAAATGAAGAGGTGCCGGTGAGGGTGGAAACCGAATGCCGACACTGCAGCAGACCGTTCGCCCTCGAGATCGACAGCGCCATGGCCATCCACGTAGAACCGGAGGACGCAGATCCGCTCGTTTTCATACCCGACGTGGCGGTGTTCGATGTGAAGGGTCCCAGCATCGTCGACGACTTCTGACGAGAGAACGTCTTCTTCTGGTCAGAAGAACATGCCCGGGAATACCGCAAGTCGACACACCGCATCCGCGGCGCCTACTCACAACTGGAGCAAGTCGCAGAGGCCAACCGCATCCTCCAAAGCGCCGTGTTCGGATTCGATACGCCGAGGACCCCGAAGCCGAGCTAGCGGCCGGTCTCTGGCGAGATGAGCGGGAGATTGACGCCGTCCAGGTAGACCCGGAGTCCGCCACACCGCCAATGCACATCCACTCTCGTGCGACCGGCCTCAGCGCTCAAGCGGAAGTCGGCGATGACGTTCTTGGCCGGGAATCCCTTCTCGATCTGGATTCCAGAAGTGAACGAAACCCTCCTGGCAGAAGAGCCCCTACCGGCGGTCGCCGGATGAGTGTCAGCCGACGCGGATGAAGAGCGGGTAGTCCTTCACGATCAGGTTGTCGATCACCAGGTCCTGGCCGAGCGTGGAGATCTCCAACTCCTGGGAGAATCCCTTCAGGAGATCCACACCGACCGCGTCCGACGAGCCGAGCCCTTGAAACAAAACCGAGGCGGCGACGCCGGGATCCTCATCGACTGCTGGGCCGTC
>JAAENP010000389.1 GCA_024224155.1 bacterium | reverse complement strand
TCCCCCTCCGAGACGGTCTCTGACAGCATTCTGGAGAGAAATCCTATGCTATATTTTCCTATCCAGATGGGATTTCCTCCGGGCCGACGACGGTCCGACCCGGAGTAGAGGAATTAAGGAAACTTTTCACAAATTGGAGGAACTGACTATGTCCGTAGCCAAAGTAACAGAGATCTCCGCCTGCTCGTCCAAGAGCTTCGAAGACGCGATCGCGACCGGCATCGAGCGCGCCAACAAGACTCTCGACAAGATCAAGGGCGCCTGGATCAACGAGATGAAGGTCAACGTCGAAGACGGCAAGGTCACCGAGTACTGCGTCAACATGAAGGTGACGTTCGTCCTCAAGTAGCTGAGTGCAGATCAGCTCGATTGAAAAGGGGGGCCTCGCGGCCTCCCTTTCGGTTGAGGGCTGAAGACCGAGACGTCTCGCCCTCCACTCGCCACGCCGGATCCTCGCACCGCCTCAAACGGCTTCGCGCTCGGCAAGGCTGCGACCGGCTCTTCGCATCGAGTCCTTGGTTCCCTGGCGGGAGAATTCTTAGCGCGGAGAAAAGGCGGCTCGGCGGGCGATTCGCCCAGGGGGTGAGACCGGCGGCCGCGCCGTTTAGGCCACAACCGGCCCGGCCGCGCGCACCTCATCGGTGACGCCGTCGGCATACTCTTCAAAGTTCTCGGCGAACATGCGCGCGAGGTCGGCGGCCTTTTCGTCATAGGCGGCCGTATCGGCCCAGGTCGAACGCGGGTCGAGCAACTCGCTCGGGACGCCTTCGACTGCCAGCGGCACGGCCAATCCAAAGACCGGATCCTCGCGAAAGTCGACGCCGTCCAGCTCTCCGGCCAAGGCCGCCCGCACCATGCGGCGGGTATAGCCCAGCTTGATGCGCTCTCCGACTCCGTAGGGGCCGCCCGACCAACCGGTGTTGACCAGCCAGATCTTGGCCTTGTGTCGCTCGGTCTTCTCGGCCAACATCTTCGCGTAGACACCGGGGTGACGGGGCATGAACGGCGCACCAAAGCATGCGCTGAAAGTTGCCTTGGGCTCGGTCACTCCGCGCTCGGTGCCGGCAACCTTGGCGGTGTACCCGGACAGGAAATGGTACTGCGCTTGCTCGGCGGTCAGCCGGCTGATCGGTGGCAGCACCCCGAAGGCGTCGGCCGTCAGAAAGACCACGCTCTTGGGGTGGCCGCAGATGCCGTCGTCATCGACGTTGTCGAGATGCGACAGAGGATAGCTGCCACGCGTGTTCTCGGTCTGGCTGGCATCATCCAGGTCGAGTCGGCCGGTCACCGGATCGATGACCACGTTCTCGAGTACCGTTCCGAACTTGAGGGTGGTGGCATAGATCTCTGGCTCGCCCTTCGGTGACAACCGAATCACCTTCGCGTAGCAACCGCCCTCCATGTTGAAGACGCCATTGTCGCTCCAGCCGTGCTCGTCGTCGCCGATCAGAGTGCGCTCGGTGTCGGCCGAAAGCGTGGTCTTGCCGGTGCCACTCAAGCCGAAGAACAGGGCGACGTCATCCTGATCGGTGCCGTAATTACACGAACAGTGCATCGGCAGGACACCCTGCTTGGGCAGGAGGTAGTTCATGATCGAGAAGATGCTCTTCTTCATCTCGCCCGCGTAGGCCGAGCCACCGATAATGACCAGGCGCCTTGCGAAGCTGACGATGATGAAGGTGCCGCTGGTTGTGCCGTGCCTGTCGGGGTCGGCCGCGAAGCCGGGCGCGCCGACCACAGTGAACTCCGGCTCGAAGCTCCGAAGAACCGACGCGTCGTGCTCGCGAACGAACATGTTGCGAGCGAACAGATTGTGCCAGGCAAGCTCGTTGACAACACGCACGCGCAGCCGGTACTCGGAGTCGGATCCGGAATAACCGTCGAACACGTAGAGGTCCTTGTCGCCGAGATAGGAAAAGACCTCAGCGCGCAGACTCTCGAACTTGTCCGGGTCGAAGGGGACGTTTACCTTGCCCCACCAGATGTCGCCGGCGGTTTCCTCTTCACGGACAAGAAAGCGATCGTTGGGAGAGCGCCCGGTGTGCTTCCCGGTATGTGCAACGATGGGTCCATGCTCGGCGAGAACCGCCTCACCGCGCTGAATTGCGTGCTCGTACAGCTTCGCCGGCGAGAGATTCCAGTAAGCCGTGCCTGACGTTTCTATCCCCTGGTCAGCCAGGGTGTGGGCGCCGACGTACCTGCCCGCGTTGTTCATGGACAACCTCGAATCGTAGTGATGGTTGGCGAGTGTTCCCAGCCGAAATGGGCATGGGCGAGTTTAGCAGCTCGCGAGGTCACGGCCCGCCCTCAACCGATCCCTCCGAGGGACGGCTACTCCGCGCCCAAGTAGTCGACCACGAGGTTTGTCATGGCCCGAATACCGACCTCGAGAGCCGAATCGTCGGCACGAAAGTCCGGTGTGTGGAGGCCTCCGGAAACGGTACCCGGAGCTACCACTCCGAGGCGAAAGTAGAAGCCGGGCACTTCATTGGCGAAGAAGGCGAAATCCTCGCCACCCATCGTCGGGCTGGTGTCAACCACCTTGTCCGCGCCTGCGATCCGAACCAGCGTCGGTCGCATCCGGCGTGCAAGCTCGGGGTCGTTGACGGTGGTCGGAGCGTTGTTTCGATACTGGACAATCTCGTACGAGCCCCCACCCGCACGGGTCACGCCATCGAGGATCTCTTCCATCCGCCTCTTGACCTCCTCTCGGGTTTCGGGGCTGAAGGTCCTCACCGTGCCCTCGAGGTGCATTTCTCCCGGAATGATGTTGAAGCGCTCGCCGCCTCGCATTATGCCGACGGTGACGACGCTTGGCTCGAGTGGTGAGAGGTTCCGTGAGCGAATGGTCTGAAAGGCCTCTACGGCCTGAGCCGCCATGACGATGGGATCGCGCCCCAGATGCGGATAGGCACCATGGGACTGCTTGCCCCTGACCTTGAGAACAAAATGATCTACCGACGCCATGGTCGGTCCTTGGGCCCATCCGACCACGCCGACCTCCAAGGGCCAGGCGTGCAGACCGAAGATCGCGTCAGGTTTGGGGGAATCGAAGGCGCCCTCTTCGAGCATGAGAGAGGCGCCGCCTTCCTCGCCCGGGGGCGGGCCCTCTTCCGCAGGTTGAAAAATGAACTTCACCGTGCCCGGCAGTTCGTCGCGCAGAGGAGCCAGGATCTTGGCCACGCCCAGGACCACCGACGTGTGGATGTCGTGCCCGCAGGCATGCGCCACACCGACTTCTTGGCCCAGAAACCGGGTCCGCTTGGTGGACTTGAACGGCAGATCGGTGCTCTCGGTCACGGGCAAAGCGTCCATATCGGCACGAACCGCGGCCACCGGCCCGGGCTTGCCTCCCTGGAAGACTCCAACGACACCCGTAATCGCCACTTCCCGGCGGACCTCGATGCCGAGATCCTCCAAGTGCTTCGCGACCAGGGCCGCGGTCTCGAACTCTTGATTGCCGAGCTCGGGATTCTGATGGAGATGGTGCCGGATCTCGATCATCTCCGGCAGTATCCGGGCCAGGCCGGCTTCGACCGCCGCGGGCAAGCCGTCGGCCTGGACGCAAACAGGGGCAACCAAAGTCGACAGGGCCAGCCCTAGAGAACGGAACATTCTGTTATTGAGTAGCATTGGATATCTCCGCGGTTCCGGCGGTTGAAGAGGCCAGAGTCTACAACGCCGAAACACGGTACCCGGGGCCACCCCGACGGGTATTCAGAGGCGGTGATGGACACTGCTAAGCTGACGTCGCTGTGAATATCGAAGGGCGCAAAATACTGGTCCTGGGAGGCTACGGACTGGTCGGAATGGCCGTCTGCCGCGAGCTCTTGGCCCGCAAGCCTCGCGAGATTCAGATCCACAGCCTGACCCAGGCGGAGACCGAAGAGGCCCGGCAGATGCTTCTTTCCGAAGCCGGCGACGCCACGATCTCCACCTCGCATGGGGATATCTTCGGACCGTCCGCCACCGGATCCCGTGACAACGAGCTCGAGGCTCAGCTCGGCCAGCTCCAGGATGAGAATCTACCGAGCTATTTGCTCTACCAGCTGCTCGTTGACGGCCGGCCCGACATCCTCATCGACTGCGTCAACACGGCTACCGGCATCGCCTACCGAGACGTCTATTCCGCGGCACGAACCGTCCTGGACGAGCGCGAGAGCGGCCAGCTTCGCGACCAGTCCGTAACCACTCTTCTCGAGGCGCTCTACATACCGCGCCTGATCCGGCACATCCAGATCCTGTATCGAGGCATGCAGGACGCAGCCACCGCGGTCTACCTCAAGGTCGGCACCAGTGGAACCGGCGGCATGGGCTTGAACGTTCCGTACACCCACAGCGAAGAGAAGCCGAGTCGGGTCTTGCTGTCGAAGAGCGCCGTGGCCGGCGCGCACTCTCTGCTGCTCTTTCTGATGGCACGCACACCCGAGGCGCCGATCACTAAAGAGATCAAGCCGGCGGCGGCGATTGCCTGGAAGAAGATCGGCTACGGGCCCATTGCCCGGCGCCGCGAGCCGATCTTCATGGTCAAACCCGAGGCCAGACCGCTCGGAGACAGCTTCTCGACGGTCGATCCCGAGGCCGGCGAACTCACCGACGACGTCTTGACCACCGCTTACATCGATACCGGCGAGAACGGCATCTTCAGCCTGGAAGAGTTCGCGATGCTGACAACCGCCGAACAGATGGAATTCGTCACGCCCGAGGAGATCGCGCAGTATCTCGTCTTCGAGATCGAAGGCGGCAACACCGGGCACGACATCATCAACGCACTCGACAACGCGGTGCTCGGCCCGTCCTATCGGGCCGGGATGATGCGCCACTGGGCCATGGAGCGCATGGCCGAGCTCGAGCGCCAGGGCGAGACCCGGAGCGTGGCCTTCGAAATGCTCGGGCCGCCGAGGAACACGAAGCTCCTGTTCGAGGCCCATCTCCTGCGCGAGGCGTTCGGCACCATGGTTGCCGTGCGCGATGCCAGCCCGGAGGATGTCGCCGAGGCCCTCGACAAGCTGGTTCGCAACCGACCCCGTATCGCCAGCGAGGTGATTTCCGTCGGCCTGCCGATCATATTGAGCTCCGGCGAGATCATGCGGAGTCCCAAGGTCATCGTGCCCTCGAATGCCGATGATGTAGCGCTCACACCGGAGCTTGTCGAGCGTTGGGTCCGGCAGGGCTGGGTCGATCTGCGGGTGTCGAACTGCCGACGCTGGGTCGAGCGCTTCCGAGCGATTCACAACGAGCTTACGGCCATTCCCGAGGAAGACACCTCGAGCCGGTATCTTCGAAACCACCGATTCTGGGACGAAAACAAGGGGATTCAGCCGGGCAAGCTCGTCGGTTGGATCCTCTCCGGCGAAGAGAAGGGCGACCGGGTAAAGCACTAGCCCATCGCCTCACGTCCCCGCTCGATGCAAGTCTGAGATTGCCCTTGGACGCTGTAAACTGCACGCTCCCGACCAGAGGAGGCTCCACATTGAGCAAGCAGTTCCGGTTCTTCGAGCAAGTCAACCGCAGCTTCGATCGAGCCGCGGCTCTCACTAAACACGACCCACGGATGCTCGCCCAGGTACGCGAGTGCAACGCCGTCTACCACTTCACCTTCCCGGCACGACGCGACGACGGCTCCATCGAAACCATCCACGGCTGGCGAGCCGAGCACAGCCACCACAAGCTACCGACCAAGGGCGGTATCCGCTACAGCCATCTGGTCAACGAAGACGAGGTGAAGGCGCTGGCCGCTCTCATGACCTACAAGTGCGCCATCGTTGACGCGCCATTCGGCGGCGCCAAGGGCGGCGTCAGAATCGCCCGCCACGAGTATTCGGCGGCCGAGCTCGAGCGCATCACCCGCCGCTATACCTTCGAGCTCAAGAAGAAGAACTTCATCGGGCCCGGCGTCGACGTACCGGCACCCGACTACGGCACCGGCGCGCAGGAAATGGCCTGGATGGCCGACACCTACACGTCCCTCTCCGCGGGCGAGCTCAATGCCCTGGGCTGCGTCACCGGAAAACCCGTCGCGCAGGGAGGTATTCGCGGCCGCGAGCAGGCAACCGGCCGAGGCGTCTACTTCGGCATTCGCGAAGTCTGCGACGACGCAGAGATGATGAGGAAGCTCGGCCTCGACCAGGGTGTGGCCGGTAAGCGTGTCGTGGTGCAGGGATTGGGAAACGTCGGGCACTTCGTCGCCAAGTTCGTGCAGGAAGCCGGCGCCGTGCTGGTCGGCCTGGCCGAATACGAAGGCGCCATCACCAACCCGGACGGCTTGGACTTCGAAGCCGCGGTCGAACACCGCAGAGATTCGGGATCCATCCTCGATTTCCCGGGTGCCCGCAATCTCGAGGTCTCGGCAGAAGCTCTGGAGCTCGACTGCGACATCCTGGTCCCGGCCGCTCTCGAAAACCAGATCACCCGCGAGAAAGCGCCGGCAATCCAGGCCAAGATCATCGCCGAGGCGGCCAACGGTCCAACTTCGGCGGGAGCCGACGAGATCCTGATCGAGAAAGGTGTCCAGGTTCTGCCTGACACCTACCTCAACGCCGGTGGCGTGACCGTGTCTTATTTCGAATGGGTCAAGAACCTCTCCCATGTTCGCTTTGGGCGAATGCAGAAACGGTTCGAGGAGGGCGCCTTTCATCGCATCGTGGGTGCGATGGAGTCCCATACGGGCAAGGAACTGCCGGCCGAAGAGCGCGCGGCTCTGACCCGCGGCGCCGGCGAGGAAGACCTGGTCAACTCGGGCCTCGAGGAGACCATGGCATTGGCCTACTCGACGATCCGTGAGACCCAACGCCGGTACGGGGACCAAGCCGATCTGCGCGCAGCGGCGTTCATCACCGCGATCGACAAGATCGCGATGTGCTACGAGGACCTGGGCTTCTTTCCGTAGAACATCGGGGACACCGTTCAATGGTGTCCCCTCCCGACTGGTTTTGCGCGGCGGCTGTCGCGGTCGACCTCCGCTTGCCCTCGAGCGAAGCGACGGGCGTCGACCGCGCCCGCGCTGCGACACCGTTCGGTTTGCCGGTTGTAGCGGTCGACCTCTGTGGTCGACCGAGCTTGTGCTTCGGCGCCGATTCGGCACGTACCGATCCGAAGAGCCGGTCTCGGCCTTGCCTGCGCGGAGCCGTTTGAGGCGATGCGAGGATCCGGCGCGGCGAGTGGAGGGGGAGACGAGGGGCAGCGATTTGCCTGCACCGCAGCGGAGCACTCGGCAACACGGCTCCTTTTCGCAACCGGCAGCGAGGAGACGCGCAAATCGCCCGAGACGACCCCTCTAAGAGCCCGACGGATCGCATGAGCCGAAAGGCTCAAGCGACGGCAAGGGCGAGACCGGCTGCCCTTCCGGGGCCGTCCCCTGGACGTAACTCCGCCGAGTGGCGCCGACGCGCAAGCGTGAACGCGAGAAGAACAGCCGCCTTCAGGCCGCCCAGTCGCGCAGCCGGACCGGTTGACGCTTTGCGCCCCAATCGCCGGGCTCGGCCTCGAAGCGACCGGCGACCGGCGTCTTGCAGCTCGAGCAGCGGCCGGCGTCGTCGAGGTTCCACGCGGTCATGACGTACCAATCCCTACCAATGAGCCGGGTCCCACAGTCGTGGCAATACGTCGACCCGCCGCTCTCGTCGTGGACGTTGCCGGTGTAGACATAGCGGAGGCCGTTGGTGAGAGCAATCCCACGAGCCCGCTTCAAGGTCGATGGCGGGGTCGGCGGCTTGTCCATCATCTTGAAGTCCGGATGGAAGGCCGAGAAGTGGAGGGGCACTTCGGGTCCGAG
>JAAENP010000388.1 GCA_024224155.1 bacterium | reverse complement strand
CGGCGCCGGCCCCCGCTGAAGATGCCGGCGGAACCCGGAGCACGGCCGATACGGCCGGCTTGGCCCTCGAACCGCTGCCGGACTTCGTCGGCAAGGGTCGAAGGGAAGCTATTCTGTCCGCACGAGCCTGAGCGGCCTCGGCGTATGACGCCGGGTCAACCGACCCCACCTCCGTGCGAGGAGGCGGTCGCGTATGTTCCGACGTGCGCTGGTCTTCCGGGAAGGGCAAGACATGCGAGCCCGCTCCTCCCAGCTGAGGACCGCCGTCTTCCATGTCATCGAGGAAGTCCTCGACGGAGGCTCCTCTCAACGAACGAGCGGCTTCGCGCAAGGCGGCGGAGTGGGCCTCGTCGTGACGGCTAAGGCCGTCGCCTAAATGCGCCGCTCGGCCCGCAAGTTTGCGAATCCGAGAGCCGTCCGACTCAATGTCGGCGATCCACCTGATGGCGGACGAGTCCGCTTCCGGGGACTTCAAGTCTGTAATCAAGTGGGCGTGGTCGGTCCAACAATCCGCGGGAAGGCGACCGATGTGCTTGCGAGCAGCTCGGCGCGTTTCCCGCTGAGCTAATACTTCAACTCGCCGCGGGTGAGCCTGAGCTTGAGCGGGAGTGAGCAACCCGCTGTACATGCCGATCACGTTCATGAAAAGGCGGCAGGGGGACAACTGATACTCTGTGCCTCCCCATCCGTACCGACATCCGTCTGCGATTTGCTCGAGAGGTCGCTCCCTCGTGATAGCAGCGACTTCGTCGACGACGG
>JAAENP010000387.1 GCA_024224155.1 bacterium | reverse complement strand
AGTCTCATTGGTCACGCGTGGTAGCCACGGCGTGCGGGGCGGTTCCCTGTGCCCGCTGCACCTCTAGCGGGCGGGCCGCGAGGGGGCCGCTGCCGGTCGCCATCCCGGGCGCAACCCGCGTCGCCCTGGCCTCGGCAGCCGCGGTCCTGGCCGGCAGCCGGGCGCTCGCGGCGCGGCCGCTTGAGGTGCTGCGGGCAGAGTGAAGCGCCCCGCGCGCCGTTGCTACTATTCGTGACCAATGAGATTAGTCCGACCAGAATCGCTGCGGCGTCTGCAAGCAGGCTCGACGGTGGCCGCGACCCTCGTTTGGCTCGCGGTGCTCTGCCTGCCGCCGGCCGCGGCGGCGGAACAGCCTTCGTCCGACCGTCGCCTGGAACCGGTTCCGCTGCGGACCGTCTCTCCACTCCGCCTGATCTTCTTTCAGCTCGCGCCGGAAGGGGCTGGCACTCTGAGACACGGCGAATCGGTGTTCGGCGTGGATCTATCCGAGTCCAACGTTCTCCATATCCGCAACCTTCCACCGAGCGAGTTCGACGCCGAGATCAACTTGGAGATCACGCGGGTCAACCTGCGTTACCGACGAGGTCTTTCGGACAAGCTCGACCTCGGGGTCGAGCTTCCCCTCTACCAGTACCACACGGGACTCCTGGACGGTTCGATTCGCTCGGTCGAAGACTCCCTCGGCGATCTCAAGGTGCAACGAGCCTTCGAGCGGGAATCTCCGGCCAACGCGCTGTTTCGGTTCCAGCTGAAACGCGACGGTGAGACCTTCTTCGAGCTGCCCGGCCCCCGCTCGGGCCTTGGAGACCTCGCGATCACGCTCAAGAGGATCGTGCTGGCCCAATCCGGACGGCGACCGGCGTTCGCCTGGCGAGCCGCCCTCGAGCTGCCGACAGGTGACAAGGACTACTTGATGGGAAGCGGTGATGTCGACGTATCGGTGGGTGTCGCCAGCGACTATCGGTGGCCACGCTGGGCGGTCCACGGCAATCTCAACGCCACCTTCCCGTTCGGCGGCCCGTTCGAAGACGTGGGCCTGAACACTCCGCCGATGATCAGCGGTCACGTGGGCGGCGCCTATCGCCTGTCGACCTGGGCGCTTCATTTTCAGCTGGCAGGCACCACCAAGCCCTTCGAACTGGCTCGCGTTCGCGAGCCCAGTCCTCTTCCATCCGACTCCTTCGAGAACTTCGGCGGCTCGATCATCGACGGCACTCTCGGTGCCAGCCGACCTCTGGGCAGCCGCGGTCAGCTGTGGTTGGCGATCGTCGAGGACGTCCTGAACAGCACCAACGCCGCCTCGGACGTGTCGCTGCTGGTGAGCGTAATCCAGAGATCCCGCTGAGCTCAGCTCTCCGCCAGGAGCTTCTTGTCGATCTTGCCGATAGCCGTCTTCGGTAGCTCGTCGAGAATCTCGACAATTCGCGGCAGCTTGTACTTGGCCAGGCGCTCGGCCAGAAATGCCTTGAACGAATCCTCGGAGAAGTCGGTTCCGGGAGCGAGCACCAGGCAGGCCTTGCCCACCTCTCCCCATTTCTCATCGGGCACCCCGACCAGAGCCGCCTCGGCGACCCCCTCGAAGGCCAACATCACCGACTCGACCTCCGCCGGGTAGACGTTCTCCCCGCCGGAAATGAACATGTCCTTGGAGCGGCCCTTGATGGTGTAGAAGCCCTCGTCGTCCCTTACGGCGAGATCGCCCGTCCAGAGCCAGCCATCCCTGATGGTCTCGGCCGTGGCCTCTGGCCGATTCCAGTAACCGGGCATGACGTGCGGACCGCGAATCAGAAGCTCCCCGGCCTCGCCCGGACCGACCTCGGCGCCGCTCTCGTCGACGATCTTCATGTCGATGTGGAAGATCGGCATACCCACCGCGGTGGTCTTGTCGCGGACCCTCTC
This sequence comes from bacterium, assembly GCA_024224155.1. Lineage (NCBI taxonomy): Bacteria > bacterium. The sequence goes on along the minus strand of JAAENP010000387.1, from coordinate 39,898 downwards.
CCTCGGCAGCCAGAAGTTGTTGCCGGTGGCCTCGGTCAAGCCGTAGCCCATTTTGAAGTCGATACCGCGATCCCAGAACTTCTGCATGATCGGCAGCGGGCATGGCGCACCGCCAGAGATCACCAGCTCGAGTTTGGAAAAATCGGCTTCTTCCCAGCGCGGATCGGCCTGGATCATCTGGTACATCGTCGGCACGCCGACGTAGTGGGTGATGCCGCCCTTCTCAATCAAATCGAAGGTCTCGTCGAGGCTGAACTCCCGACAGAGAATGGTGGTGCCACCAACATGAACCAGCGGCACCATGAAGATGTTCGGCCCGCCGACGTGGAAGAAGGGCAGCTGCAGCGCCGCGACATGAGCGCCGTGAATGCCCCACGAGGCAATGGTGTTGACGCTGTTCCAGGTGATGTTGCCGTGGGTCAGGATCGCGCCCTTGGGCAGGCCGGTGGTGCCACCCGTGTAGTAGATGCCCCATGGATGGTCGAGCGTGAGCTGGGGCAGACCGTCGAGCTGCTCGGGCTGCAACTCTCGCTCTGAAAACGAGCGCTCCCCAGGGGCCGGCTCGCCGAACGCGATTACCTCCCGAATGCTCTCGAAGGATGGCCGTAACTCCTCGACCTGTGACTGCCAGTCCGGACTGTAAAACAGCATCACCGGCTCGGCGTCAGCGACGATCTCGCGGAGCTCGTGAACCGTCAGGCGCCAGTTGAGATTGTGAAGAATCGCGCCGATTTTGCCCACAGCCCAGAACAGATCCACAAACTCGGGACAGTTGGAAGAGTAGACCGAGACCAGATCGCCTTCCTCGACTCCCAGCGAGCGCAGGTAGTTGGCGCTTCGGTTGACGCGCGCGTTCCAAGCGGCATAGGTGATCTTCGGCCCTCCGAGACCTTCGATCAGCCCGACGCGATCCGGTGTCAGGCCGGCGCGCTTGCCGAGCCAGTCGGTGACGTAGTGAGACGTCTGCGGAATCATTGTGCCTCCTCCAGTCGGCTCTATCCGGCCGGGCCCCACCGCACGATGCCGGCACCCCAGACGTAGCCGATTCCAGCGCCGAGGATCACCATGAGGTCGCCGCCTTTCAATGCGCCGGTGCGCTCGCCCTCGATCATCGAGATGATCGCGTCCTGTTCGCCGATGTGGCCGATATGCCCAAGGTAGACCGATTGCGCTTCGGACAGCCCAAGCAGCTCTAGGATTTGTCTATGAGCGGAAGGTTTGACCAGAAGCATATTGAGGTAGCCGAGATCCTTACGGCCGTAGGGCGTGCCGTCCGGCTTGGTGCCCGACTTGGCGAGGGCCTCGTCAACGCAGTGCATCCAGTTGTCGATCGAGACTTCCCCGAGCCGGCTCTTCATCGCCTCGGGCTCGACCAGGTCGAACTTGAATCGCCCATGAGCCACCGCCTCGTCGCTCGGATGCTCGATCGTGCCGCTCGCGGGCACGATCACGTGGCGGCTCATCGAGCCGTCGGACATCAGGTGGCTGCCGAGAACCTGATTCTCGGGCCAGTCGCGTCGCACAATCAACGCGCCGGCGCCTGCTCCGATGTTGAACAGGAACGAAGTGCGCGGGTTCGAGAAATCGATAAAGTCGGCAACCGTATAGCCGCCCGCGATCATGACCGTCTCAATCGAGGTATCGTCGCGTATCAACGACCGCGCCAGCTTCAGAGCCGCGATAGTGGTCGCGCAACGCATGTGCACATCCATGCCCCAGGCGTTGACCGCGCCGATCTCCGCCGCCAGATCGATTCCCGCGGTCCAAAGAGCGTACTCCTTCCACTCTTCGGTCGTGCACAGCAGCACGTCGATCTCCTTCGGATCCATGCCGGTCTTGTCCAGACATTGCCTCGCCGCCCGAGCCGCCATCTCATTCGGGTGGACATTCGGATCGGTAACGTGCTTCTGCTCGATACCGAGCTTCTCGCGAACCACCCATTCCTCCAGGCCGCTCGCCTCGGCGATGTCCGCAGCAGACATCACCCTGTTGGGCAGGTACATCCCCGCGCCGACGATCCCCATGGTGAATCCGTCCGTCATGCGCTTGAACCGGTATGCCGATTTCGCAAAGCGAGATGAAGAGCTCCCCCGACCACGGTTGCAGCCACCACCCCGAGGGCGGTCGAGATGCCCGGGTTCTTGACCGACACGCCAACGTAGTACGGGAAGTAGCTCTGCCCGGTGTAGTAGAGCGCGAAGTGCACCACGACCGCGGTCACCGCGGCGGCGACCACCGCTACGCGCGGCGTATCGTGCAGAAAGGTTCCGAAGAGCACGGGCACGAACGCCGCCGCGAAGAAGGCATAGACGCCCAGCTGGGCAAAGATGATCACGCTCAGGTTCGGCGCCACCAGCTGCCAGTAGGCCAAGCCGAAGGCCACTACTGCAAGGATGGTGATCACGACCCGGTTCAAGATGAAGAGGTAGTGATCCGTAAGAGTCCGACCGGTGATCCAGTCATGGATGTTGTGGATCAGATCGTTGGTGATGATGATCGACATCGACTGAATCAGGCCTTCGAGGGTCGACATGCCGGCCGAGATCAGTCCCAGAAACACCAGCACTCCGACAAACCAGGAAAACTGCGTGACCAGGTAGGTCGAGGTGACGCTGTCCGGAAGAATCGTCTGACCGCCGTGCATGAGATCGGGGAACTCAATCCGGGCGTAAAGGCCGACGACAACCACCAAGAAGAAGAGCATCTGCACGATGATGCCGGCGACGAGATAGCGGTTGACGTCGCTCTTCTTCTTGAGCAGCAACGACTTGGTGATGATGTGCGGCTGGCAGACGATCGCAATCCCCACAACGATGGTGCAGAAGATGACTGCGAAGCCGTCCCGGAAGAGTGGGCTCTCGGTGTTGTAGAGCGTGGCGAGATTGGGATCGACACTTCTCAGCTTGCCAAGGAAACCGCCCAACCCTCCGGCGAAGTGCTCCAGACCCGAGCCGAGCAGAATCACCGCCACCACGAGCATGATCACGCCCTGCACGGTGTTGGTGTAGACCATCGAGTTAGCGCCGCCGAACATCATGTAGCCGAACGAGAAAACCACCAGCGCCGCGAGCACCAGGGTCTCGTTCAATCCCAGGGACGCCGCGACGACCTTGGTCAGGCCTACCAGAATGAGCACGATGAAGGTCACCAGAAGCAGTGACAGAAACGCAAAGAAGACAGCAAACGCCTTGCTCTCGTACCTCTGTCCAACCCACTGCGACAGCGTCAGCGCTTTGACCGACTCGCCGTACTTCCGGAAGCCCTTGGTCAGCACGACCAGCGATATGAACATCGAGATCGGCAGCACCACGCACAAGCCGAAGACGGCGCTCAGCCCGAAGTAGGCCACAAGCCCGGGATTGATGATGAAGGTCGCGGCACTGGTCGTCGACGCCGCCAGCGCCAGCCCCACCGCGATCGGCGAAAACGCGATGTTGCCCACCGCGTAGTCGGCGACGCTCTTGTTGCGCCGGGCGCCGCGCACCACCAGGACGATGATGGTGGTCATGTAGGCGAGGACCAGCAGCCAGCTGGCCAGGATCTTGGGTTCCATGGGCTAGCCTCCGCCTCCGGAACGGTCGACCGTCCCGTGCTGTAGCGGTCGATCTCCGCTTGCCCTCGAGTTAATCGAAGGGTGTCGACCGTCTGCCGTTCGCAGCTCTCCCGCGGTTCGACCCGATAGTGGGCCGCCGGTGCGCTCTTCTCGCTCGGCGGACCTCGCTCGCAAGAGGCACGCGGCCGGCCTTTCAGGCGCAGTGCCGTTCGTCGGAGGGTCGGGCATTAGGCCTCCCTCGTCACAGCCGGCGTATCGGACATACGTCGAGGAGCCCGATCGAAGCGTGACGCCGCAGATTCAGGCATTTCCGCCGCTCTGGAAGTCGGTCGATTTGGCTTTCATGAACGCCCTCAGCATCGGAAAGAAGATGTCCTTCTTCTCGAGATAGAGGACGTGCCCGGCACCCTCGACCAGCTCGAACCGGATGTCCGGGAAGACATCGAGCATCTTCTTCTGCTGCCAGAGAGGCAGCACTCGATCCTGGTCACCGGAGACCAGAAGCGTAGGGGTCTTGACAGCACGGTACTCCGGCAGGCGCTCCTCGAGCGCCTCGAAGAAGGGGTTCTGGGCCTCGGTCAGGCGCACCAATGAGTGGACACGATCCTTGTAGCGATTGAAGAAGCGCTGGCGCATGTCCTCGAGAGTCTCCGGAGGCAGAGCCCTCAGAAACGGCTCGCCGAAGATCTTCTCGTAGAGGTAATGCGTGTAGATCTCGAAGGCCACCTGACCGGAGCGGTAGAAGAGCAGCGAAAGATCCTGATACATCTCGAACTGGCGCTCGTGGCTGAGCAGAATCCCCGACAGGGTCAAGGTGTGCAGCCGCTCCTGATAGAGCCGCCCGTAGTCGAGCGCGATGAACCCGCCGTAGGAGATTCCCATGACGTGGATCTTGTCGATCCCCAAATGATCGATGATCCCGGTCAGGTAGTGGCAGAAGTCGGGTATGTAGTGCGGCTCGTCCGGGCACGACGACTGGCCCTGCCCCAGATAGTCGTACAGGATGACGTCGTATTCGTCGACAAGCTCGGGCAGGCACCAGTACCAGGCCGGAGTGTGCATGGCGAGGCCGTTGAGAAGACAGACCGCCTCTTTGTCACCCTTGCCGTGGTACTCCCAGTAGATCTGGTGCTCGCCGAACGGCAGGTGACCGCTCTTGTCGGGCGTCACTTCAGGCATAACTCCTCTCCTCTGAAGCAACCGTGGCGCCGAGCTCTGTGGCTGAGCAGACCGATTGAGGGCCGCCGGTGCCGTCTTCTCGCTCGGCGGACCTCGCTCGCAAGAGGCACGCGGACGGCCCTTCAGGCACAGTGCCGGCTCGAGGTCAGAGTGATTCGTGGGCGAGCGCCGATGCTCGCCGGATCGGCAGGCAACCCGCTCAGGGGGCTCTCCGCAAGCGCTCGAGATGACGACCGGAGGCCCCTTGCGGTTTGCGCGCTGCGGAGCGCAGGCGAGGGCCCGCCCCCTGCAGGCCTCCGAGCCCGAGCCGTCCCCTGGAGGATTAGCCTGCCGAACGGCGCCAAGGCGCTCTCGGGGGCAGGACCACGAGCCCGCATCAGGCTGCCTGCTTCAAGACCGTGCACACGGACGCGCAGATCGGTCCACCGATGTTGAAGGTCGCCGCCACCTCGGCGTCCCGGCGCTGGAGCTCGGCAGGAGCCTTGCCCATTAGCTGCTTGGCCGCCCACCCGATCATCGCGACACCCGTCGCGCCAATAGGGTGTCCTTTGGCGATCAGACCGCCGGACGTGTTGACGGCGCAATCCCCCTGTACCGACGCCCGACACTCTTTCCAGAAGCGGGCGCCCTCGCCGTAGCCAGCCTTGCCAATGACCTCGACCCCGATCGCGCCCATGACGGTAAAGCAGTCGTGAACCTCGGCGACCGTGACGTCGGCGGGTGTGACCGCCGCCATCTCGTAAGCGGTACTCATCGCCTTGAGCGCGCCGGCCGGACGCAGTACGTCCCGACCCTCCTTCTTGACCGGGTCGGTGGCCTGGGCGAAGCCCGCGAGCTCGACACAATCCTGCTTCGCCACCCCGAGCCTGGCCAGCCCCTCTTCGGTCGCCAGGATCAGTCCGGCATACCCGTCGGTGATCTGTGAGCAGTCGTAGGTCTTGAGCGGCAAGCCTTCGACGATGTAGCGGTTGATGCCCTCGATCGTCGTCGCCTGCTCGAGGGTCAGATCGACCCTGCTCATCTGCGCGTCAGGGTTGTGAGTGGCGTGAGCGTACTCGGCCACCGCAATCCGGGCGAGGTCTTCCTCGCTCACTCCATGGGTCTCCATATAGAGCTGCATCACCTCCGCAAACAGATGCGGGAAGATGTAGGCCTTGCCTTCCCGCTCGTCCGGATGCGAGAACACACCCAGGGCCTTGCCGACCAGCTTGCCATCCATCTTGCCCTCGTCGTTGCGCATCTTTTCGAAGCCGACCGCGATGCCGACGTCCCCCAGCCCCAGCAGGAGCTTGTGCGCCACCGACAGGACCGCCTGCCCTCCCGAGGCACACGCGTTTTCGACCGATTCCATCGGCTTGCCCTCGAGGCCCGGTACCATGGCCATCAGGCCACTCAAGAGTCCCTGATCATTGAGCGTGAAGCCGCAGGCCGACCCGATCGACGCGACGTCCACGGCCGAAGCCCCGGCGTCGATCTCCGCACAAGCACCGAGGACGGCGTTGGAGACGATCTCGGGGACGGTCATGGTCTTGAGCTTGCCGAATCTCGACTGGTGATAACTGGCTATGAAGAGTGGTTTGTGAAACATCGTTTCTCCTATCGGATTTCGTGCTTTTGCAGGAACTCGAGGCAGACCTCGGTCAGCCAGGACGGATCTTCAGCGACCAGGGCATGGCCGCTGGTCTCGTGCGTACGGATTTCCGCGCCGCGAATCGCGGCCGCCAGGGCGCGTGATCGCTCCGGCGGAATGACGCGATCGCCCGCGGCGATGACGACCAGCGTCGGGCAGCGAATGGCGCTCAGGTACGGGCGCACATCGAGGTCTTCGGTCGCGGCCATGATGCCCTCGAGTCCCTCGAACCAGATATCGGGAAGAGCCGCGACCTGCTGACGACGCGCCGCCAACTCATCGGCGTACTTCTCTCGGAAGGCGTCGGAGTAGACTTCTTCGACCACTCGGTCGTGCAAGCGTCCTTTGTCGCCGCCCGCAAGGGCCTCCTCGACCAACAGGCGCAGATCCTCGACGCCTTGCCAGATTGGTTCGGTGGCGTAATCCGAGGCCGTTACCGCGATGAGAGACCGCACCCGCTCGGGTCTCAGGGCCGCAAAGAAAAGACCGATCTCACCACCGTAGGAGGTGCCGAGCACATGCGCCGACTCGATCCCGAGGTGGTCGAGCAGGTCCGTGAGATCGCCGACGTTCTCGGCCAGAGCCGCCGGCGCCCTGCCCGGACTCAGCAGCTGTCCGCGCAGGTCGTTGAGCACCAGTCGATGGCTCTTTGCCAGCAGCGCCGAAACGGGCTCCCAGGCGGCATAGGTCATCAGCCCGCCGTTCAGGAGAAGTACGGGCTCTCCGTCGCCCTCGACCTTGTGCGCCAGGATCTCGATCGTCGTCATGGCACCCCCTCCGCGCCGGCCTCCTCCATCAGCTCCTCGATGGGGCCCGTCAGAGTAGGAGGAGGCGGCTCCGTTCGAAGCACCTCACCCAACCTCGCGGCCAGCTTGGCGGGACACTCGTTCGCCGGATGGTGGCCGCAGCCGGGAATGGTAGTGAGCCGCGAGCGCGGCAGCTGCCCCGCCATGCGCTCGGCGTACGCGAGCGTCATCAACTGATCCGACTCACCCCACAGCAGGTCGACCGGAACCGTCACCTCGTGCAGGCGGCCGTCCAAGAGATGAGCCACCAGGTCGTCGAGCTCCGCGGTCATTCTCCCGATCGGTCCCTTGGAGGCCTGTTCTACGATGTCGTCGAGCACGAAGTCCGGCGTTGGCGGACTGGAGGGGTCGCGAAGCGCCGTCATCAGAGTTCGCGCCGCCTCCCGATCGACCGGCGTCAGACTCAGGTCCGGCCGGTCGCCGGCCAGAGCTCCGCCGTTGATCAGGACGGCGCGCGCCACCGCTTCCGGATGGCGATGAGCATGGATCGTCGCGAGCCAGGCGCCCATCGAGCTGCCAACCAGGATGGCCGGTTGGTCGTCCAAGGTAACGGCCAGCAGTTCTTCGAGCCCTCCGTAGACGATGCCCATCGGCAGGGGTCCCTCCTCCGGCTCGCTGTCACCATGACCGGGAAGGTCGGGGATCAGCACCCGGTAGTCGGCGAGCAGGCTATCGACGATGCCCTGGAACGCGCCGGCCTGATCCCCGACACCGTGCAACAGCACCAGCGCCGGCCCCTCGCCGGCTTCCCAGTAGGCCAGGCTCCCGGCCGTACTCTCGAAGCTCTTGACCTCGAGTCCCGACTTGGCCAGCGACCTGCGAGTTGTGCTTTCGTAAACCGCCAACGGGTTGGCCCTCACGTACCAGAACAGGGCAATCACCACGATTGCCGCCAGAGCAAGAGCGGCCAGAACCCACTTGAGAACCGAACCAACTTGTCCCATCTTGTTTCTCATGAGCTCCCATCCAGCGCCTGCTGCACTCGGAAGGCACAGCCCGCTTGGTTGTAGCCGACACCTGAACCCACAAAGACGACCAAATCTCCCGGCTTCACCCTACCCTTGCCGACCGCGTCGTCGAACGCCATGGCAAGACAGGCGGAACCGGTGTAGCCACACTCCTCCATGATCGTGTGGGTCTTCTCGTCCGGAAGGCCCAGATCATCCATGACCAACTCGATCGAGGGCTTTCGCACCTGGGTGAACAACACGAGATCGAGCTCGTTCAGAGTAAACCCCCCTTCCGAGGCCAGCCTGCGGACCAGGCGGGGCCAGCCTTCGTGGTTGATCTCCGGCGGGTAGCGCTCGACCAACCGCACCTGGGTGCGCCCGGCCTCGACGCTTGCAGCCGAGGCTGGCTCGAACGTCCCACCGGAATAGATACCCCAGTGCCCGTGATAGGAGCCGTCGGCCTGCGTCGCCGCAACCACAAAGCCGGCCTCCGATCCGGCCTCGAGCACGGCGGCGCCGGCACCGTCGCCGTAGAAGAAGATGGTCGGATCATCCGGCGCCGCCAGCTTGCGCATCATGTAGACCCCGACCACCAAGACCGTTCGCAGACTGGGATTGGTCGCTAACCAGCCGGCGGCCGTGGCCAGTCCGGTCGGAAACGAGGCACAGGCACAGCCGATGTCGAACGTGCCCGCGTTCACCGCGCCCAGCTTGTGCTGTACCACGACCGAGGTCGCCGGCGTGATGTAGTCGGGCGAGTCCGTACCGACGATGATCAGATCGATCTCCTCCGGACTCCTGCCGGCACGTTTCAGCGCGCTCCGGGCCGCTCGCAGCGCCAGGTCCGAAGTCGCCCAGTCCTCGGGTGCGTACCAGCGCTTCTTGATCCCCGTCGACTGCTCCATTTCGTCGACGAAGTCCGGAAACTCGCCCGAGAAGCGCTTCCTCAACTCGTCGTTCGAAACCTCTATCTCGGGCAGATAGCTGCCGGTGGCGACGATCTGTCCAAATCGGCTCATGTCCGGCTCTGGTCAGGTACCGACCACGAGACCGCCGTCCACCGACAGCACCGAACCGGCCACGAAAGACGCGGCGTCGGACGCCAGCCAGACATAGGCGTTGGCGATGTCCTCGGGCTCACCCATTCGCCCGATCGGTGTTCTCGCGACCATGCCGTCGAGGATCTTCTGCGGCATGGCCTTGAGTATCTCCGTTCCGATGAAGCCCGGCGCCACGGCGTTGACGCGAATCCCATACCGCCCGAGCTCCCTCGACCAAGTGCGGCTCATGTTGATCACGCCGGCCTTGGTGGGCGCGTAGTTGCTCTGCCCGAAATTTCCGTAGTGACCGACCACCGAGGAGGCGTTGAGAATCACTCCGCCACCACCGCGGATCATGTGAGGCACCACCGCCCGGCCGCAGTTGAAAACGCCCTTCAGATTGACCGCGATGACGGCGTCGAACTGCTCGTCGGTCATCACCGCGACCACCTCGCCGTCCTTCCACTTCACCAGCTGGGCGTCCCGCACGATGCCGGCGTTGTTGACCAGAACGTCGATTTCCTTCCAGCGTTCGGCCACCTGTTCGGCGGCGGCATTCACCGCGGCGGAATCCGAGACGTCGACGGTCTGGAACATCCCCGCGGCCGGTGCCTCGCCCACGCCAATGTCCCAAACCGCAACGCGACAGCCCTCGTCGGCGAATGCTCGGACAGTCTGCCGGCCGATACCCGCCGCGCCGCCCGTGACGATAACGACCTTGCCCGCCAATCCGGTCTCGATCATGCCGCCTCCTTTTGTGTAGCTCTCGCCCCGGTGGAGTCACCACCGGGGCGAGAGTCGTGTTTGACTAGAAAAACCGATAACCGAAGGTCGCGGTCACCCGCATCGGATCGCCGAATGATCCCGTCAACACACCCAGGGTGGGGAGGTTGTAGCCGTTGGTCAGATACTCCTCGTCGGTCAGATTCTTGCCGTTGATGGTGAACCGATACTTGCCGTCGCCCGACAGCCAGCCGATCCAGGCGTTCCACAGATCGAAGGAGGGCTGGACGATGGGCAGCAGCGGCTGGGTATCATCGAACGGATCGGGGCCGCCCTCGTTGGTCAGCTCCGAGTCGTCGCGATAGGCGTAGCCGATGCTGCCGGAGATCAGACCGCCCCAGGCCGGCGTATTGAAGTTGAGATTGAGCGCGCCGGTGAGCTCGGGCGCGTTGGTGATCACCTGGGTATCGGCGAAGCCGTCGTTGTCGGCATCCAGCAAGTCCTCGCTCGAGTCGAGGTAGCTCAGGTTTCCAGACACACCCAGCCAGGTCGTGGTTGGCGACTTCCAGTCCCACTCCACCTCGAGGCCGTTGAGCGTCGCGTCTCCGCCATTGAGGAAATTGCCGAAGAAGGAGTCGTCCACACCGTCGCCGTCGGCGTCCAAGGAGGTGAAGGTCGAGACCTGGACGTCGGTGTAGTCGCCCGTGAAGAGGGCGGCGTTGAGGATCAGGCTGCGGTCCGCGACAAGCGACTTAACACCGACCTCGGCTACGGTCAGCACCTCGTCATCGAAGGGCAGCGCCGACTCGGGAAAGAACGTCTCCTGAGCGCGTACATTGTAACCGCCACTCTTGAAACCGCGCGACGCGGAGACGTACCACATGACGTCATCGCTGACCTGGTAGTCGAGGCCCAGCTTCGGCGACACCGACGAGAAGGTCGTAGTGTCGTCGTAGTCGGCAGCCACGCCGCCGGGAACTGTGTTGAGGGTATTGAACGCACGCCCGTTCTTGTCCTCCTCGGTGAGGCGCAGGCCGAAGTTCAAGGTCAGCTTGTCGTTGATGGCGTAGCTGCCATCACCGAACACCGCCAATGACTCGGTGTCCGTGTCGCCGTCGGTGGTACCGGTGACGGCCCCGCCGACGAAGCTGAAGGGCACCAGGCCGCCGGCGAAACCGTCGAAGTAGTAGAAGCCGAGCACACCGTTGAGCTTCCCGGAACCGGTGTAGATGAACTGGAACTCCTGCGAGTCCTGGTCGTCGAAATAGAAGGTGGTCGTGTCGGCGATGACCGCCGGCGTGGTGTCGAAGTCGATATTGTTCCTGGTGTCCGATTCACGGTGGGCGGTGATCGACTTGAACTGCCAGTCCTCGTTGATGTCCCACTGGATCACCATCGAGTAGCCCTCGGAGTCAGTGCCGTTGGCGGGATCGATGCCGCCCTCGGTATCGAAGAGGCCGGGCAGCGGGTCACAGGTGATACCGAAGGCGGGGCACCAGAAATTGGGCCCGAGCCGAGCGTAGCCCTTGGGCTCGGCGTCGTCCTCGGTCCGGTCGAAGGCCAGGTTCACCCGGACGTCCTCGCTGGGCAGCCAGTCGAGAGCGACGCGGACGGCGGTGGTGTCCTTGTCCGAGAGGTCACGCCCGGTGAACAGGTTGGTGCCGTACCCGTCGTGCTGCAACGAAGCGAACGCCAGCTTGCCGCGCAGCTTGCCCTCGATGAGCGGACCGCTGACGGAGAACTTGACGTCCTGGTTGCCGAAGTCGCCGCCGGTGAAAGAAATGCTCCCCTCGGGCGTGTCCGTCAGCTGCTTGCTCACGTACTTGATCGCGCCTCCGATCGTGTTCTTACCGTAGAGGGTTCCTTGCGGACCGCGCAGGACCTCGACCCGCTCGACGTCAAAGACGTCGAGAAGAGCGCCTTGCGGGCGGGCGATATAGACGTCGTCAAGGTAGAGGCCGACGCCGGGATCTACGCCCCAAAGCGGATCGGCCTGGCCGACGCCGCGCATGAACGCGGTCAAGGTGGTCGACTGGTTGCGGCCGGGATAAATTGAGAGATTCGGCACCTGCGCCTGGATCTCGGAGATGTCGCCGGCACCCTGATCCTCGAGGAGCTCGCCCGTGACCACGGTGACAGCCACCGGCACCTCCTGGATATTCTCCTCGCGCTTCCGGGCGGTGACGGTGATGACCTCACTCTCCTGCATCATCTCGGCTTCCGCCTCCGGGGACTCCGCCTCCTGGTCGTCAACGGCCGCTTCATCCTGCGCGAGTGCGGGCAGCGTCGCCGCTAAAAAGATGAACGCGAGAATCACGCAGCAGATCCGAAGAATGGGTGGGTTGCTCCAACTCATTGTGCCTCCTCTCCTGCCGAACCGGGGAGCGGAGCGGCAGCATCATTGACGTGTTCGCCGCCCGGTCTGGGCAGCAGGCCGTAGCGCAGCAAACGGATGAATTCCGTGGTTGCCTTCTCGGGACTCATGCCGAAGTGCATCGGAACTCCGAAGCACTTCTCGACGGTGAAGAAATAGAAGAACCAGCGGGTCGCCACCATGACCGCGACCATGGGATCGACGTCGCCGAAGTCGCCCGCCGCCTGCCGCTCGCGGAAGCGGTCCGCGTAGACCGCCTCGAAGCGGCCGGCCATGCCCTCGTAGAAAGAGTGAATGTGCCGCCCCTCGAACTCGATCACGTCCACATAGATCAGCAGGATGTAGGGCCTGAAATCCTCGACGACCTCTTCGATCGCCGCAGCCATCTCCTCCAGGTCCTCTGGAAAACCGCCAGCCGCAAGGACCCTGGTAAGAGGATGCTCGGGATCAGTTACCAACTCCCAGTACTGGTCGATGAGGCGTTGAAAGATCTCCTCCTTGTTGGCGAAGTGGTGGTAGAGGTTGCCGACCGAAAGCCCAGACTCCGCGGCAATCTGGCGCATGGAGGTCGCCCGGAAGCCCTGACTCGAGAACAGATGCAGAGCAGCCTCGAGGGCCTGTTCCACAGAGACTTCCGATCTCGGATCCTTAACAGCCGTTGTCATTGGGGTCCAACTCCCAACCGAACGTTCGGTTGGGAACCTATCGCGGCGGAAGATCTCTGTCAACCAGCTAACTCTGGCCCCCCAGGCGACGGGCGGAAAGGTGTCTACCGATCGGATTGAGCCGTTACCATCCCCAAACCCACCTTTTCCAAAAAGCTCTGATAGCGAGGGTCCGCGTGAAGGGTAGCGAAGTTGGGGTTGAGGGCTAAGACACTCAGACCGCTGTCGCGCTGAGCGTAGGCTCGCTCCAGCCACTCGAAGGTGCGATCGAACTCTCCCCGAACCGCAAATACCTCAGCGACCTTACTGGCTGACCGGGAGGCGTCGTTGTCGATCAACTCCGCGAGAGCGGCCTCAGCCTCCTCCTTCCGATCCAGGGCGTGAAGTACCAGTGCCCGACCGTAGCGGCGTAGGCTGGGGTCGGTCTCCCGTTCCATCTCCTCGAGCGCCTCCAGCTGCCGCGATTGCGCCTGAAAGACCATACCCAGCAACAGATGACCATTCGGGAATTCCGGATTGAGCTCGAGTGCCTTCTTCAACGCCGCCTCGGCGTCTTCCAGGCGACCCGCATAGTAGAGAAGAAGCCCGTGATTGGCCCGGGCGGACACACTGAGCGGGTCGAGCCTCACCGCCCTCTGGAAGAGAGCGATGGCTTCATCGAAGCGGCCCAAGGTCGCGGCAAGAACTCCCGCGCGATAAGCCACAGCCGCGCTTCCAGGCGCGAGCGTTAGCGCCTGTTGCATGGCCTCATCCCCTCCGGCCCAGTCCCAGTCTCGAAAAGCCCTGATCCAACCCAAGGCAGTCCATCCCTCGGGCAAGGTCTTGTCCAGTGCCAGAGACCTTTCCGCCGCCACCCTCGCCTTCGCCCATCCTTCGTCCGCCGGCAAGAAACCCCTATTCGCCTGGTGGTAGCGGACTCGCGCCAGCTCGGCCCAGGCCCGAGCGTAACCGGGTTCGAGCGCCAGGGCCTGGTCGAAGTACGCCACGGCCTGCTCGAGGTTCGCCTCGCTTTGCTTCTCCAGGAAGTACTTCCCCTGAAGATAGAGACCGTAGGCGTCAACGTTTTCTTCCCGGGGCTTGAGGCCACCGGCCACTGGCCCCAAAAGGGTAACCTCGAGCGCCGCGGCGACCGAGCGGACGATTTCGTCCTGGACCTCGAAAATGTCGTTCATCTCCCGGTTGTAGGTATTCGACCACAACTGGAAGCCGTCGGTGACATTGATCAGTTGAGCGGTGATTCGAACCTGACTCCCCACCCTCCTGACACTCCCCTCCAGTAGAGTCGAAACGTTCAGCTGCCGGCCTATCGCCGGTACGTCGCCGGTCAGTCCCCGAAAGCGGAACGAGGAGGTCCTCGCCGCCACTCGCAGGCCCGGGATCTGCGCGAGGACGTTCAGGAGCTCCTCAGCCAAACCGTCGGAGAAGTACTCCTGGTCCTTGCCCTCGCTCATGTCCACGAAGGGCAGGACCGCGACCGACGCCGAGCTGAGCGCCGGAGAGACCCTGGCCTCGGTCACCGGCCTCTCTCCGATCCGGCCCAGCCATATGCCGGCGGTGAGGGCACAGACCAAGGCCGCCGCGGCGCCGCCGATCCACAGACCCCACCGGGTGCGGTTGACAGCCGGCGCCGGCGCTGCCTCCTCGGGCTCTGAGAGCTGGCCGGAGCTTAGATCGCGCTCGAGTCGCTTGAGATCGGAGTAGAGATCCGAGGAACTCTGGTACCGAAGTCCCCTGTCCTTCTCCAACGCCCGGTTCACGATCCGCTCGAACTCGTCCGGCAGACGAGGATTGAGACGAAGAGGAGAAACGGGCTCCTCGGTCAAGATCTGGCTGAAGACGACCCCAGCCGAGCTGCCTTCGAAAGGCCGCCTTCCCGTCGCCGCTTCGTAGAGAACCTCCCCGAGCGAGAAGAGGTCCGCGCGCGCGTCCAGCTCGTCGCCTTTGATCTGTTCCGGCGACATATAGGCGATCGTGCCGATCGCTGCACCGGGCATCGTCAATACGAGCTCGGTCTTCTGGGCCCCTGTCGCCGGTGAGTGCCGGCCTATTCGCCCCTTGGTGAACTTGGCCACTCCGAAGTCCAGAACCTTGGCTTCACCATGCGCGGTGACGAAGATATTGGCGGGTTTGATGTCTCGGTGGACGATACCTGCCGCGTGGGCCGCTTGCAGCGCGTCTGCCACCTGAATGCCGATCTCGATCACTCGCCGAATCTCGAGCGGTCCCCCTCGAAGCAAGTGCTCCAGTGTCGTGCCCTCCATCAGTTCCATCACGAGGAAGGGGCGCCCTTCGTGCTCGCCGGCATCATGGACCGTGCAAATATGGGGGTGGTTGAGAGCCGACGCCGCACGGACCTCTCTCTGAAACCGCTCCGAGGCCTGCCGATCGCCCGCCAGATCGTCAGGCAACAACTTCAGCGCCACCCGACGCTCGAGCCGCGTGTCCTGGGCGATGTACACCACGCCCATACCACCGTCGTCGAGCTTCTCTAGGATCTTGTAGCAGAAGATCGCCTGGCCAATCATCGATGTCTGCTTTCACCGGGCATGTTACCCCTTGGCGGTGAATCGAGCCTGAGAGGTGCTGCTGATTGCTGCCCACAGATTGAAACGCAGGGCTGCTCTGGTCGGGCAGCGGCCTCTGCGGCACCACTCTGTCGAGCGTCCCGAGCGGGCTGGCTCGATGAGTTCCGGTTCAGCCCCGGCCGTCTATCAAGCCGACGAGATCGAAGTCCTTCGCGGTCAGGCCACCGGCTGCATGGGTGCTGAGAATCAAGGTTACCTTGCTGTAGCGGATATCGATATCAGGGTGATGGTCGCGGGCTTCAGCGAGTTCACCGACGAAATCGACGAAGGCCAGTGATGCGCGGAAGCTCGGGAACCCGTAGGTCCGAGTGATCGAGTCTCCGATCCATTTCCACTCGGGATGCACTGATAGACCGTCTTCTATTTCGTCGTTTTTCAAGAGCGCCATCGCATCCTCCGTTGTCGCGAGTTTGGCGCGCAGAGTAACAGAGCTTCCGCCGCCGAGGCGAGATGACCAGCCCCGGTGAGCGCCCCCTCAGCTCGCGACCGCGGCCCTGGCAATAACGTCCTTGTGCAGAAACGCCAGGATGGTACGCACTGAAACGTAGCCGAGAACTTCGCGGCCGGAGACCAGGGGCAAGTGCCGGAAGCCATAGGCCACCATGCAGTGGATTGCAAAAGCCGGGGGATCCTCGGGCGATAGCTTCAAGGGCTTGGGGCTCATGACCCGGGAGATGGGGGTCGTTGTCGCGTCGAGGTCTTTGCGCAGAACCCTGGTGAGCACGTGACGTTCGTTGAACAACCCCACCAGCTCTCCGTCCTCCTGAACCAGGACGCAGCCCGCCTGAGCTTCGCGCATCCGCTCGATTGCATCGCGTACCGTCTCATCGGGCGAAACGATGACCGCCGGCATGGTCGGAAGGTCCCCCACTCTGGCGTTCAGCAGCTTGCCGCGAAAGCCCGACCGTGCCTCCGGAAGGTCGAGCCCCGCCAAGTCGGTTCCGCACTCTTCGCAGATGTCGACACCCGGAATGTTGTCCGCCGCGCAATTGGGGCAGAGCACTAGCCACCCTCCGGCCGGGTCATCTGCTGGTGCAGCCGGGGCGGCAAGTTGAGCAGGGTCTCCGGGTAGTAGTCGGCGATGAGCTTCAAAATATCCCGGCCACCTATGAGACCGGGCTTGAGTCCTTGGTCATCGGGCAGTGGAATGTGCCTGTAGCCGCCTTCGTGCATGACCTCGATCGCGTCGGCGAGCCGGTCGTCGGGCGTCAAACTCGCCTTGATCGGACTCATCAGATCGCCGATCGGCATGTCGGAGTCGCCTTCCAGGGCGGTCCGGTTGAGAATGTCCCGCTCGGTGAAAATTCCGACCAGCCCACTGTCATCACAGACCAGAACGGCCACGCTGTGCTCCTCGTCCAGGAGTCGGTAGACCTCGTGGAGAGGTGTGGATGGGCTCACGGTGCACACGCGGCGGCGGGGCAGGTCCCGGATTCTCACCCGGGCAAGCAGCTTTTCAACCGATCCCATCGCCTCATCTTACCACTCAGGTCGTGCCCCAATGGCGCTCGACCGTGTGCTCCGCGTCTCGGACGCCGCCCTAATCGTCGATCCCGGCCAGCCGCAACATGAAGGCATAGTCGAGGGCCGTCTCCCGGTAGCGCTTGAAGCGACCGGAAGCACCGCTGTGTCCAGCCTCCATGTTGGTCTTGAGCAACAAGAGGTTCTCGTCGGTCTTGAGCCGGCGCAACTTGGCCACGTACTTGGCGGGCTCCCAGTATTGGACCTGGGAGTCGTGCAGACCCGTCGTCACCAACATGTGTGGATAGGCCTTGGCCTCGAGTTGATCGTAGGGTGAATACGACAGCATGTAGTCGTAGTAGGTCTCTTCGTTCGGGTTGCCCCACTCGTCGTATTCACTCGTAGTCAGCGGAATGTCGGAGTCCAGCATCGTGGTTACGACATCCACGAAGGGCACGTGGCTGACAATGCCATGGAAGAGATCGGGCGCCACGTTGGCGACGGTGCCCATCAACAGACCGCCGGCGCTGCCGCCCAACGCGAACATCCTGTCCGGGCTCGTATAGCCCTCCGAGACCAGGAACTTGCCGCAGTCCACGAAGTCGGTGAAGGTGTTCATCTTGGCGAAGAGCTTGCCACTCTCGTACCATTGCCGGCCGAGCTCTTGGCCGCCGCGAACGTGGGCGATGGCGAAGGCAAAGCCGCGGTCGAGAAGCGACAGGCGGCGTGGACGAAAGGCGGCGTCGACGGAGTTCCCATAGGAGCCGTAGCCGTACAACAACAACGGCCGGCTGCCGTCCTTCGTGAAACCCCTGCGGTAGACGATCGAGATCGGCACCTTGACGCCATCGCGGGCGGTGCCCCACAGGCGTTCGGTGACGTAGTTGCTCTTATCGAAGCCACCCAGAATGGCGTCCTCTTTGCGAAGCGTCTTGGACCTGGTCTTTACGTCGTAGTCAAAGATCGAGTCGGGCGTGGTCAGCGAGGTGTAGGCGTACCGCAGGATCTGCGTATCGAAAGTCTTGTTGTCCGAGAAGTAAGCATCGTAGGCGGGCTCTCCGAACTCCAGGTAGTGTTCTCCGGAACCGTCGCCGGGAACGATTCGCATCTGAATCAGACCGTCCTTGCGCTCCGAGACCACCATGAAATCCTTGAATATCTCGACATCGCCGACGAAGACGTCGTCGCGATGGGGAATCACCTCGACCCAGTCATCCTTCGAGGTCGAGCCCACGGGCGCCTGCATCAGGCGGAAGTTGAGCGCATTCCAATTGGTTCTGATCAGGAAGCCGTCGCCAAGATCGTCGATCGAGTACTCGTGGTTCTCTTCTCGGGGAAGAAAGACCCTGAACTCTCCGTCCGGATCGTTGGCATCGAGGTAACGGTACTCGCTCGAAAGCGTCTGCTCCGAACCCAGCATGATGAAGCGCCGGGAGTTGGTCTTCCAGACGTGGGCGCTGAATTCCTCGTCGGTCTCTTCATAGACCAGCTCGTCGGCGGACGGGTCGGTGCCGAGAACGTGCTTGTAGATCCGATACCACCGCAGCGTCTCGGGGTGCTGCTTGGTATAGAACACCGTCTTGCCGTCATTCGCCCAGGCATGATTGCCGGTTACGTTCTCGATGACGTCGGGCAGGTCTTGACCCGTCGTCAGGTCGCGGAAGGCGAGCTTGTAGAAGCGTCGACCCACGGTGTCTATGGCATAGGAAAGAACATCCTGGCCCGGGTTGGGCTGCACCTGGTTAACGCGAACGTGCTCGTGCCCCGAGGCCAGCTCGTTCACGTCCAGTATGACCTCCTCCTCCGTCTCCAGGGATCCCCTCTTGCGGCAGTACAGCTTGTACTCGCCGCCTTCGGAATACCGGTAGTAGTAGAAGTGGCCGTCTAACTCGTATGGAACCGACGCGTCATCCTCTTTGAGCCTGCCCTTCATCTCCTCGAAAAGCTTCTCCTGCAGCGTTTCGGTGTCGGCCATCAGCGCCGCCGTGTAGCTATTCTCCGCTTTCAAGTAGCTGATGACCTCCGGATTCTCGCGCTCCCGTAGCCAGTAGAACTCGTCCACACGGACGTCGCCATGGATCTCGAGCTTCTTCGCCACGCGCCCGGCCGCTGGCGCGACCAGCCGGTCCGCGTCCTGGTCGACATCAAGGGCTTCGGCTTCCGAAGTGGTGTCCATCTTCGTTCTCTCCTGTGGCTCGACTTGCTCCGAGGCCGGGGTCTCGCGGTCGTTCAAATCCGGTCCCGCGGTCGCCACGCACCCGGCCACGGCGACAGAGATCCCCAGAATAACTAGCTGACGGCGCATACTCGACTCCTTGGATAGACGCGAGACCTTTAGCGGGGCACGATCGGAGTGAGGCCGCTAGCCGCGCGAAAGGGCTTCCAGTAACTCTTCCGCCCGGTCTCGGATGAACGCGTAGTTGGGCGTCAGCTGGTTGAAACGAGCGGCGCTCGAGGCGAGAGACCGAGCGCGCTCTAGGTCGCCCACCTCAAAGGCGGCTTTCGCCTGCCAGTAGATGACGACCGGATTCTGCTCATTGGCCTGCTCGAGCTCCGCGAGGGCTCTCTCGGCGTCTCCCCGCAGCAGGGCCAGGATTCCATCGAGCTCGTGCACCCGCCGCATCTCGTTGGCGATGCCCTTCGAGCGAGCCGCCAGGCGATACTCTTCCGCTTTTGTAGCTGCTTTCTCGAGATCCCCTTTTCGAATCGCGACCCTGGCCTCTTGGTAGGCAAGATTGCGGCGAGCCGTCTTTTTGATGTCTTCATTCACTTCGGCCTGCTCTGCGAGCTCTATCGCGCGCCGAAAGTCCCGAAGGGCGTCGTCGGGCGAGCCCTTGTAAAGATGAATATTGGCCACAAAGACGGTATCGCCGGCCAACGCCGCTTTGTCGTCGTCGGCCTCGGCGATCGCCGACATCGCTTGGGTGGCTTCGAGCGCGCCGGCCAAGTCGTTCTCGAAAACGTACGAGACCGCCGTCCAGAAGTGCGACAGTCGCCTCTCGCCACCGTGGCGAGCCAGTTCGTGAAGCTCGGCAAAGGTGGCGCGAGCAGCTTCGTAGTCGCCCACGAACATCTGGTTGTTCCCGATCCCGACAAAAGAGGGCAGAAACTGCGGGTTCTTCTCCAGGGCCTTGCGGTAGTTCTCGATCGACTCCTCGTGGCGCCCCACTTTCATCAAAAGCTCGGCATAGGAGTCGTAGGGATTGGGCTCGTCCGGAATCAACTGGATGTACTTCTTGAATGCGTGCTCGGACTTCTCGTACTTACCGAGCGAGCGCAACGCGTAGCCCAGCTGGTTGTAGGGCTGAGAGAACTCCGGATTGATCGCGGTCGCGCGCTCGTAGTGCTCGATTGCCTCTTTGAACTCCTGGCGGCCGAAAAAGACACCGCCGAGGAGGTTGTGAGCGCGCTCGTCCTCGGGGTAGAGCTCGACCAGCGCGGAAAAGCGCTGCAGCTGAAGCTCGGGCTTGCCTCTGTTCCCCGCCTCTTGACCGAGAATCCAGAGCCTCTCGCCCTCCGATACCTCCTCGGCGAGAAAGACGGCCTTTTTCAACGAAGAGAAGAACTCTTTGGCCGACGCCGCATTGTTGGCCAGATAGAGGTAGGCCATCGCAAACTGCGGATCCTCGTCGATCGCTCGCAAGAAATAATCGCGGGCGTCGGTGAATCGAATCTTGTCCGCCAACTCGCGCCCCTCGAGAAAAAACTTCCGAGCCTTCTTCGAGGAGGTGGTCACCGGTATCTTCTCGGCCTGCTCAAAGCCCTTGTCGTTGGCGGTCTCAGAGCAGCCCGCAATACCCATGGCGACCGACAGGGCCAGGACCGCTGCAGTACGCTGAACCGTGGTGGGCTTCCGGTGCTTCATGACGGTACGGGCGCCAAAGGCGAGCGCGAGGCACTTCGGAGCATATCCTGTTTCCGTGCTGGCCATGCTCGAGCGCTTCCGGTTCCTCCGGCGATAGGGGCTCAAAGTTCTCATACGCGCAGAGCTCTCGATGGTTGCTGTTTTTGCTACCCTCCTGAGGATGGATCGCAAGGCTACAGTCGAATCGATCTTCGGCGTCGAGCGTGCGCTCATCGGCGTGATTCATCTGCAGGCGCTGCCCGGATCCCCATCTCATTCGATCCCGGTTCGGAAGATCGTGTCCACCGCGGTCGACGAGGCACGCCGGTTCGAGAGCGCCGGGTTCGAGGGCCTTATCCTGGAGAATATGCACGACCGCCCGTACTCGAAGCGCTCCGTCGGCCCCGAGATCGTCGCGTCCATGACCGCGGCGGCTCAGGCAGTCGGCGACTCCGTCGACTTGCCGTTCGGCGTTCAGGTTCTGGCAGGTGCCAATCGCGAGGCGCTGGCGATAGCCCACACGGCCGGCGCGGCCTTTGTGCGGGTCGAGGGCTTCGTTTTCGCGCACGTTGCCGACGAGGGACTCATGGAGGCGGATGCCGGTGATCTGCTTCGCTATCGCAAGGCGATCGGCGCCGATGGCATCCGGGTCTTCGCGGACATCAAGAAGAAGCACTCGTCGCACGCCCTAACGGCGGACATCGACCTGGTCGAGACCGCCCACGCCGCCGAGTTCTTTCGAGCCGATGGAGTCGTGGTCACAGGTACCGCGACCGGTCGCCCTACCGATCCGGCCGAGGTCGATGCGGTCAGCGCCGCCATCGGCGTCCCGACGCTGGTGGGATCCGGAATCACAGCGGAGAACATCGCCCGATTCGGCGGCGCCGACGCTCTCATTGTCGGCTCCTCGGTCAAAGTAGACGGGGCCTGGTCGAACCCCCTGGACGCAACTCGCTTGGAGGCCCTGGCCCGGGCCTTCCGCGACACTGTAACGCGAGCGTGAATCCACTTTTCGTTGTCGCGGGTAACCTCATCGTCGACGATGTCGTCTACGAGAGCGGAACGACAAACCTCGCACAGCCCGGAGGCGCAGCCCTGTACACAGCGCTCGGCGCTTCACTTTGGGACATCCCGGTGGGCCTCGCGAGCGTCGTCGGAGGCGACTATCCTGAAGAGGTGCTGGGGGCCCTGGTTGAGAAAGGCATCGATCTGTCCGGACTGCGAAGAGTCCCGGGGCCGGGCATGAGGACCTGGCTTCTCTACGAGGGGCGGCGGCGGCAGGTCGTTCACCACCTCGACACCCCGTCACATGAGGTGATGTCGCCAACGTTCGCGGACCTGCCGAGCGGATGGGATCCAAAGGCCTACCATCTGGCGCCGATGCCTCGACCGATCCAATCCGGCTGGCTGGATCGGCTCGCGAGCCGGCCCGACGCGCTGCTGTCGCTCGACCCCTTCGAATTGGTGCAAGAGAGTTCGCTGCCCTCGCTACGGTCTCTCTTCGCTCGAGCCGACCTGGTGCTGCTGAGCGAGGACGAGCTCCTGCTCGACTCGGCGCTCGAGCGTCCCGAGCGCTGCCTCGCCAGGCTTGTGGAACGAAACACCGAGGCGAGTCGTCTCGAGCAGATCTTCCTGAAGCGCGGCGCACGAGGCGGTACGGTTTACGACCGTGCCGGCCGCGGCGTCGAGAAGTGGCAGCCCCGCGCGTCGACGGTGATCGAAGCCACGGGCGCCGGCGACGCCTTCGCCGGGGGCCTGCTCGCGGGTCTGCTCCGGAACCGGCCGCTCGACGGGGCCCTCGAACAGGCTGTGGTGTCGGCAAGTTTCGCCTTGGAAGGGCGGGGGCCCGAGGGACTTCTGCAGGCGACCCCGAAGGACTGCGCCGCCCGCGCCCGAGAGTGGTTCGGATGAGACCTGGTGGCATGAGAGCGGTTCTTGCCATCGCGCCCGAAGTCGAGGAGGCTCTGGCCGGCGGGCGGCCGGTGGTTGCCTTGGAGACCACCCTGGTCACGCACGGCCTACCCCACCCCCAGGGCTTCGAAGTCGCGGTCGAGCTCGAGCGAATCCTCCGGGAGGAGGGGGCGATCCCGGCAACGATCGCGATTCTGGGCGGCCAAGCCCGCATCGGCGTCGAAGCGACTGACCTCGGTCGGCTGGTCTCATCGGGAGCTTCCAAGGTAAACCTGGGCAACCTAGCCGCCGTTCTGGCGTCCGGAGGCGCGGGTTCGACCACCGTGGCAGCGACGATGGCGCTGGCCCATCGCGCCGGAATCCCCGTTTTCGCGACCGGCGGAATCGGCGGCGTTCACCGCGGCGTCATCGACAGCGGAGATGTCTCGGCCGATCTGACCGCCATGGTCCGCTATCCGGTCGCCGTCGTTTGTGCCGGCGCCAAGGCACTCCTGGATCTACCCAAAACGGTCGAAGCCCTGGAGACCGGCGGCGTACCCGTCCTCGGCTACCGGACCGACGAGTTTCCGGCCTTTTACCGCCGCAAGAGTGGCCTTGCGGTCGACCTTCGTTGCGATTCTCTGCAGCACCTTGCCGACGTTGTGGCGACTCATTTCCGCCTCGATCGACAACCGACGGGAGTGCTGGTCGCGAATCCGATTCCGAAGGACGCGGAGATGTCGCGGGGCGTCTACGACGGTGCCCTGGCGCAGGCGCTCGAGGCTCTGGAAAGCGAAGGCGTCCAGGGCCGGGACGTGACGCCGTTTCTCCTCGGCAAGCTGGATCAGATCACCGCCGGAACCAGCGTCTCGGTGAACCGGGCCCTGCTCGAGAACAACGTGCGGTTGGCGGCTCGGCTGGCGGGCGAGTTGATCCGGCGTGTAGACAAATAGCCACTCATCAATATCTGTGGCACAGAGCCCGAGGGCTTCAGTGTGAAATGTGCCATTGTCTTGCCCACGGGGCCCGCGCGAGGCTGCTTCCGTGGTGTATCAGTCCACAGCCGAGGAGAGAAAACTCCTGATCGTCGCGGCTGAGAAAGAGTCCCGGTACTTCTTCGGCCGCATTCTCGACCGTACCGGATTGAGCTCCAGCCGGGTCGATACCGGCCAGCAGTGCTTGGAGGCGGCGGCTCAGGAGAGCTTCAGCCTCATTCTCACTCGCATTCCACTGCCCGACCTGAGCGTTTCGGCACTGGCAACCGGACTGACCCAACGCTTCTCTCTGAACGCGGACACGCCGCTGCTCATGCTGGCCGAAGGCAGGCAATACGAGGCCGCGCTTGGCTACGGCAGCCCTCGCGTGCAGGTCATCGACATCAACGACCCCACGATCAGCCTGGATCGGCTGGTGAGCTCTGCGCTCGGCATCGCGCTGCGCACCACCGCTCGCCTGGATGTCGAGTTGGAGGTCGAGACCGGAGAATCGAGTGACCGCCGCCACTGCCGCACACACGACATCTCGCGCTCGGGGATGCTCCTCGAAAGCGAGCAGCCCTTGCCGATCGGAACCGAGTTCGTCTTCAATTTCACGCTGCCGGAGCGCTTCACGCCGATCCACGGCCGCGGTCAGGTCGTTCGCCACGCCGGCGAGCACGAGAGCACGCACTCGGGAATGGGCGTCAGGTTTGTCGCCTTTCCCGAGGGAGCGGACGAGGCGATCGGGGCTTTCGTCGAGCAGCATCGTCTTTACGCGCGCTAGCCCGATACAATCGCGCTCATGAAGCGCACTTCGACGCCCCACGCGATCCTCCTGGTCTGCGTCCTGAGTCTTGCAATCTCGTGCTCGGAAGAGCCTGCGGCGCAAGTAGTCCATGAGACGCCGTCGCCCACCCCCGAAGCAACCGCAATTGGGGGGAGCAGCCTCGCGGAGCTCGTTCCCTACGGCCGAGAACCTTGGCCGGGAATCATCACCGCAGGCCAGCCGTCGAAAGAGGCCTTCGAAGCCCTGCGGGATGCCGGCGTGCGCACCGTGGTCAACCTTCGAGTTCCATCGGAGCGCGGAACAAGGGACGAGCCGGCATGGCTGGAAGAGCTCGGCTTGGAGCACGTTTCGATCCCGGTCAACGGCGCTGCCGGCTTGAGCGAGGAAGTAGCCCGCGAGCTCGATCGCGTGCTCGCGGCAGCCGAGCGGCCGGTCCTGGTCCACTGTGGCAGCAGCAACCGGGTCGGCGCCGTATTCGCCCTCCGCGCCTTCCACGTCGAGGGCAAGAGCCCGGAAGAGGCACTCGAGATCGGCCTCTCGGCCGGCGTTACCAAGCTCGAGGGCAAGGTCCGAGAGATGCTCGCCGAAGCCTCTACACCAGATGGCCGATCGAGTTCGCGTAGTAGGTGAGGAGACTGCGTTCCCCGGGCCGGGTCGTGAAGAGACCGCCGTCCTCGACTACGACCCGCCGTAGGGTCAGGGTCCTCAGGCCCACTTCGATGGCGTAGTCGTCGTCGCTGCGGGGGACGTAGACATGCGCTCCGCGACGCTCCAGGTCAGCCATCAACTCGCCGACTTCGGCCTTGATCTCGAGCTTGGTCCATTCCCGATCCGGCGCCCTCCGCAGAATCGTCGCGACCAGCGAGACCGGCACCACCGGAACCACCGCGCCGACGTCGCGCATGAGCTCGTTGGCGAGATCAGCGACCCGCGCGAAGCGACTGCTCCGGTCGAGCATCCTCAGGTCGAGATCTCTCTCCGCGAGGTAGGAACGCATCGAGACGGGTGCGCCGAAGTTGACGCAGGCGTAGCCGAAACGGTACCAGCGGCCCGCAACCCAGAGTCTGAAGTTCTTCGCCCAGAATCCGATCGCCGTAATCAGGGCTGCCAGGCCCCTCTTGCGGGGCGCATCGTCGTCCAGATCCAAGAGCAGCGTGCGATCCTCGAGCACCCGGTCATAATTGAGCCCCACCGGCACGAAAACCACGTCCCGATTCCCATTCGGGTCGAATGAGCGCAGCATGTAGTCGAAGAGGCCGAGCTTGGGGCTACCCAGACGACCGTCGCGAGACAACCCGCCTTCGGGGTAAACGGCTTGGGTCACTCCCTCCTCGGTAGCCATCCCGACGTACCGGGACAGCACTCTCCGATAGAGATCGTTTCGTGATTTGCGACGCACGAAGTAGGCGCCCATCGAGCGAATCAGCGACTCGAGTGGGAAGATCCGCGCCCACTCGCCCACCGCATAGGAAAGGGCCGTCCGCTCGGCCACCAAATACGACACCAACACGTAGTCCATGTTGCTGCGATGGTTCATGACGAAAACGATGGTCGAGTCCGGCGAAACCCGTTGGAGCGCGTCCACGTCGGAGTAGCCGAGGCGGACCCTGAACAGCGCCTTCGCCAGACGGCGCGACAGCCAGTAGCCCAAGCGGAAATAGACGTAAGCGTTGAACGAGGGCACGATCTCCTTCGCGTAGCCCTCCACCTTGCGCATTACCAGCTCTCTCGGCATGTCGTTGGCCTCGCCGAAGGCTTCAGCGGCCTCGAGAACCCGTGAGTCGTACATCAGCCGATCGATCAGAACCTTGCGTTTGGTGAGTTTGAACGGCTGGACATGAATCTGAAGTCTGGTGTTGGCCTCGTCGAGAACTCGATTGATGCGCTGCCGGAGAAACCAGCGAACGCCGGGCACCAGAAGGTGTTCCAGGATCAACCAGGCGGCGGCCAGCACCAGCAGCGCAGCCAGCCACCAGGGCAAGGTGACGGGGGCGAACACGCACGGATCTTAACCTGGTCTGCTCCGCTGACTTCGCGGCGCCGCACCCTCCGGCGTTTCGCTGCCAACCTGCGAGAGAATCGGGTTGGCCTCGGCTCGATAGAATGCCGCTTCGCCAAAAGGAGGTCACGTGCCCGATAGCCACCGCATAATTCCGGGTCGACCGCTCGAGTTGAGCCGGTTGGCCACCCGAGCCGAGAAGTTCCACGACGATCGCGACGAGGCCGAGCGCGAGTTCAGAAAACTCCGCAAGCAGCTCGCCGACTACCAGTTCCGCCTCTATTCGGAGGGTAAGCAAAAGCTTCTCGTCATGCTGCAGGCGATGGACGCAGGCGGCAAAGACTCGACGATTCGACGAGTCTTCCAGGGAGTCAATCCACAGGGCGTGCAGGTAACCTCATTCAAGGCGCCCAGCAAGCGAGAGCTCGCGCACGACTATCTCTGGCGCGTTCACCGGGCGGTACCGGGCAAGGGCATGATCGGATTGTTCAACCGATCCCACTACGAGGACGTGCTGATCGTGCGGGTGGACTCCCTCGTTCCGGAACCTGTCTGGCGCCGGCGCTACGAGCAGATCAACCAGTTCGAGGAACTGCTCGCCGCCACCGGAACTGTGATCCTCAAGTTCTACCTCCACATCTCAAAGGTCGAACAGAAGCAGCGAATGGAGGATCGGCTGTCCGACCCCACGCGCCACTGGAAGTTCTCGCGCGGCGATCTCGACAAGCGCAGGCAATGGAACGAGTACATGGCCGCCTACCAGGAGGCCCTGACTCTGTGCAGCACAGAACACGCACCCTGGTACGCAATTCCGGCAGACCAGAAGTGGTACCGGAACCTGGCCATCGCCCGGGTCCTGGTGTCCACCCTCGAGAGGATGGATCCCCAGTACCCGGAAGCCGAGGCGGGATTGGACGAGATCGAGGTTATCTGAGCTCCGGTCGGGCCAAGAACTACTGCGCCGCCTTGATAACTCTCCGGGCCCGCTCCGCCTCGGGAGCGTGGGGGGCCATCTTGAGAAACTTGTCCAGATCGATAACCAGTCGGTCCTTCCGGCCGGCCTGACCGGCGGCCAGGCCACGGTAGTAGTACGCGTAAGCGATGCTCGAATCGAGCTCGATAGCCTCGTCGAGGGCCTCCATCGCGCCTACCCAGTCCTTTTTGAACGCCAGGGTCGCACCGACCTGATAGGCGGCAACCGCATCGCGCGGCCGCGCGGCTCGGACCTTCGTCAGCGTCTCGAGAGCGTCGTCGAAGCGCATCCGGCGCTGCTCGGCGACTCCGAGAAAGTACAGCGCGTCCACGTTCTCGGGATCCAGGCTCAAGATGCTGCGCGCGCGGCTCTCCGCCCGCGCAAAAGCGTCGTCGGCGGCACCGGGCCGTTCGGCGTGAAGCAGCGCTTCACCCAGATAGATCAGGGGCTCGGGTGAACCGGCGGCACCTGCGGCCGCCTCCTCCAGCATGCTGGCGGCGCTGTCGTAACTACCGTTCTGCTCGAGAACCCGAGCTCTGGCTGCCAACACCGCGGGCTCGCGTTCCGACTCGACCGACTCGAGCGCGGCCGCCGCGGCGGAAGTGTTGAAGGCCAGAAGATGCTTCTGCGCGGACCTTATCTGTCCCGAGAACGAAGTCGTCAGCTTGGCTTTTGGGACCTCGGTCGTCGCCGTGACACTTGCGGCCGCCTTCTTCTTACTCTTCTTCTTCTTGTTCTTCTTCTTGCCGGCCTCGACGTCCAGGCTCATGGCCAGGACCAGCAAAGTGGACACGGCGACTACAAAAGTTCTTTTCGATCTGCTGGACAAAACTCTGGCTCCTCCCTTTCGCTTGGGCCGCGCGGGCCCTGCACCAGCTTAGCGCAAGCCAGGTGCCATATCGAACCCGCCACGTCCCCCGCTGCCCGAACTAGAAGGAGGTACCGAGACCAAAATAGAGCTTGAACTCGGGATCCACGCTCCGGCGATCTAGCGCGTGCGCGAGGTCCAGGCGCAGAAGGCCGACCGGCGTAAGGGCGCGCACCCCGAAACCAACCGACGCGAAGAGGGCCGAGCCCAGATCGCCCAGATCCTGATAGACGTTGCCGACATCCACGAAGGCCACCGGCGACAGCCGGTCCAACGCCTTCCATCTCAGTTCTTGATTGAGGACAACAACGGCGGATTCGCTCGCGAAAAGCCGCTCGTCCTCCGGCCCCAGCGACTCGAAGCCATAGCCTCGGACCGAGTACTCACCGCCTGCGGTGAAGCGGTCCACCGGGAGCAGAAACAGTTCCCCAAACGCTTCGGCGGCGCCGAGCTGGAGTGATTGTCCCCAAGTGAGCCGCCTGCCCGCGAGCTGCGGCAGATCACGAAAATGACGTAGCTGAGAGAACACGCGGGCGAAGCCGAAGTCGCCAAACGACTGATCGCTGCCGGAAAGATCGACACTGACGAACGTTCCCAGAGGATGAATCGGATCCGAGCTCCGATTGTCGAAAATGTACTGCGTCCCGAAGAGCGGCCGCTTGATTCTCTCCTCGAACGGGAGGAAAGGATCCGGGTTCTCTTCGGAAAGCTCGGTGTCACGGTAGCGACCGTAGACACGTACCGTGGAGTGCCCGCCAAAGGGCCGCGAATACTGAAGCGTGGTCTCGAGAATGTCTTCGACAATGCCCGCGTCCACCCGGCTTCGAGCCGACGCGAATATCTCGAAGCTGCCGGCATTCTTCCTGGCGCGTGGCAGCCGGAGTAGCCAACGCAAGCTCTGGTCGTCATCCCGGTAGAGCGCCCTCATGGCAACCGTGGCGCCTCGACCGAGGAGATTTCGGTTGGACGCGTCGAGAACCGCGCTCAAGCCGTCTTCACTTCGCCAGCGGGCACCGTAGGCGAGCTCGTAGCGCTCGCGCTCCTCCACCTCGAAAACGACGAGCTCGCCGGCACCCTCGGCGCCTTCGACCCGAGACGACACCGACGAGAACACTCCCGTACTCAGAAGATTGCGCCGAGCCGAATTCAAAGTGCTGGGCCCCAGCGTGTCCCCGGCTTCGAGGTCGGTGACTCGCCCCGCCCAGGACTTGCGGCTCGCCCGCAATCCGTCGAAATCGACCGCGCCCACCGACTCGCGCTCTCCCTTGACTACGTCGAAGATCACGGCAGTTCTGAAGGGATCTCCGGGAAGTTCCTCCGTCGCGAGCGAAACGCGCGCGCGCCCATAGCCGTCCTCCTCGAGCTGTTCGCCGAGCTGCAGCACCGAAAGCGCCAGAAGATCGCCGCGCGCCGGGCTCTCCGCCGTGACCGCCAACGCTTCGGTCAGTCTGGCTCGCTCCGTATCGTTGTCGACACCGGTCAGTGCGATCGAGTGAATTCGCCGGCGCGCTCCGGTCTCGACTTCGACGTTTAGGCCCTTGCCCTCCTGCTCGGACCATCGCCGGACGATTCGAGCGTCCGGATAACCGAGCTTGACCAGAGTGCTCACCAGGCGCTGGTCCGCCTCGGGCAGCCCCAGCGCCAGCTCGACCCGCTGCACGGGTCCCGCGAACCGCTGGGCGACGATCTCGGCGTCTTCCGGCCCCAGCCCCATGAACACCGGAGGCCCGGGCTCGATGCGCACGCCGCCCTCACCCCGCACCTCGATCGTCCGATTGCTGTCGGACTCTCCGTGGACGATCTCGACCTCGACCTGGGGATCCAGAAATCCCCGGCTGCGCAACACACGAACGGTTTGTGCCCGGATTTCGCCCAGCGTCTCGGCTTCGGGTGCTTCAACCCGGTAGAGGTCTCGAACGGATCCGCGCAGTGCCTTCGGGATCTTCTCACCGATGAAGCGGAAATCGATCCTGGGTCCCGCCTCCAGCTCGACGTCCAACTCGACTCGCTCGCCGGCTTCATCGAGGGAAGCGATCATGCGCACCGAGGCGCTCGGGTAGCCGCGCCGCCGTAGGTGCTCGATCAACTCGACCTCGGCGGCGAACGCCGACCCGGGAGCCAGGCGGTCGCCCTTCGCGATTCCCAGGTTCCTCTTGATGCTTCGTTTCGAAACACCTGCCAGCTTCGGGACTCGAATCCGGCGAATCCGCGGACCCGTGTCCTCGAGCCGCCGCGCCCCTCCGAACTCCAGCTTCTGAAAGAGGGAGCCGCCGTAGGCGGATTCGTCGTCGGTGAATGTCTGTCCGACGAGTCCCGGCAGGCGCTGCAGCTCGCGGACGTCCATTACATAGGTCTGGTTCTCGGCATTGCGCAGGTCCACCGAGGCTGCGAGTGCCACGTTGGCGGAGAAGTCCCGGCTCACCGTCAGGCGCGTGGTCGGATCCGCCTCGCCGAAAACGAGCACCGGCCGTATCGAGACCTGGATCTCGCCAAGCGACTCACTCAACCGTTGAGCAAGCTGCTCGCCGTAGTAAAGAGCCAGATCGCCGGTGACGTCGTCCAGGCCGACGACCGGCTGGTCGGTCTCATCCTCGCCTCGAAAGGGGTCGTTGCCGGCCAGCTGGCCGATCGACGGGTCCTCCAAGGACGTCGTGGTCTCCAGATCCAACCTGGGCTCGGCGCCCAGATCGCCCGGGTAGGAGATCGACGCGCTGTCGAGCCGAACCGTCTGCCCGTAGAGGTGGACCAGGCCACCCGGCTCGACCTCGACGACCCCCTCGATCACCGGCCGCAGAAGACTGCCGTGAACCGAGATCGGGTCCCACCTGGCCAGGAGATCGGCGATATTGTTCTTTACCCGAACGCCTTCCCGGGTGGTTACCTGGAGGTTCAGCTCGATCGCCTCGAGTGGATCGTCGGTGGTCGAGGTCAGGTCGATCGGCGCCAGCAGCTGGGTCAGAAAATCGACGTCCAGGTTGATGCGTCGGGTCAGATAGCCTCGATCCACCTCGATCCGGCCCGACACCAACGCGTCGCGTTCGGACGCCTCGGCCAGGGCGGAGATCACCTCCGGAGGCAGGGGCGATCGGTAGCGTAAATCACTGTCGACCTTGACAATCAGCCCGTGGTCCAGGCGAAAGTTCGCGTCTCGCAGTGCCAAACGCAGATCCGTGACTCCCTCTCCATCCAGGACGACTCCCGAAAGGTCCAGCTCGCCCTCGTTGAGCTTCAGATGCCCTCGGCGCACCTCGACCGTGCCGTCGCTGAAACCGAGGTCGATATCGAGCGCCGACAGCCTGACCAGATAGGGTTCGCGATAGACAACTGAGGCTATCTCGCCGCTTACTCGCGCCCGCCCCTCGAGATTCTCGAGGGCCCCCGACAGCGAGACGTCGACTTCGACCGAGCCCGAGGCGACTCCGCCCAGGAGCAGAGGGTTCAACACCGCGCCGTCGAGCCGCCCGTGCGCCAGGAGCTCGAGCCGGGCTATCGCAGCCTCCCAGCCCTCCTCGGCCGACCAGGTCTCCGCAAGATCGATGCTTCCGCGGTAACTGAACAACTCTCCCGCAGTTTTCAAGACACCCTCTTCGAGCAAGGCGCGTCGGTCTCGGATCGAAATCGTCAGTGGCTTCTCGAGCTCGGAGATCCTTTCACCCAGTCGCGCTCGAAACTCGGGAACGACGATGTACCCGCTGACGCCCAGGGGATCGTCGAGCTCGCCGGTCAGCTCGACCTCGAGTGCCGCGATCAACGAGTCGATTTCCTCCGCCAGCCCTTCCCGGCCAAGCACTTCACGCCAGTCGCGAGAAGGCACCTCGAGATGAAGGTCGAAAACTCGGCCACCCTCCCCGCCTCCGAGCGGCAACGCGGCCTCGACCCTGCCCTGCTCTTCCGGATCGGCCGGATCGGCGCCCGCGAAGATCAACCGCCCGTCGACGATCTCCAGCCGGCCGCTGTCCACCCGCCACGGCAGGTTGAGCGACCGCAGACCACCGGGAAGGTCGTGGTCAGCGGCCGGCGCCTCGGCGACGACAACACCGCGGCCCCGCGCGAGCAAGCGCGACAGAGGCTGGTCAGGGGTCCAGCCGGGCCAGAGTGAGAGATCGCCGTTCAGCTCGACTTGCGCCAGCTCGCTCACGAGGCGCCAGGGCTCGATCTCGACCCTACCGTTGCCGAAGTGGGCCGCCAGAGCCTCCGCGGCCCGCCATCGACCGGTCTCGGTGGCGACCTCGAGTCCTGAGATTGTCAATCGGCCCTCTGCCAGCGCGGGTTTCATCGGATCGAGCGCGATCTCCAGGCTGCCACCGGCGGCCGCTGCTTCCAGTCGGTGCCCGGTGAAGTCCTCGACCGCGCCCGTCCAGTCGCCGGGCTCGATCTCCACCTCGGCGACGATCGGACCGCCGACTCCAGGGACCCGGTCCTCGCGGATGAGGTCCGCCAGCGCCGGAATCGACCCGGCTAGGGTCTTCAGTGGCACTGCCGCCTCCACCGTCGCGCTCGAGCCGAAGACCGCGGCCGGTTCTCGGGTCGCGACCCGGAGCACGCCGCCTTCCAGCCGAGCCTCGAGATCGAGGCGTGAAAGCGCGGCCGGACCGGCGAGGACCTGCAGCCGTGCCTCTCCCCTTTCAATCGGTAGCTCGGTCGAGAGGGTACCGGCCGCCACGAGGGGTCCATGGGTGGGCGATCTCCCCTCTGCTTCCCACTCGAGGATCCCGTCCCGCGATCGCCCCTTCAGGCTGGCGCCGTCAAGGACTGCCTCTCCGGTCCAGGAAAGGGCAGAAGTCGTGAGCTCGAACTGGATCTCCGGGGAGCTCGTGCCCGTACGCGATGCCGACGCCTTCCCGCTGACCAGTCCGGAAACATCGTCCAAGAAGAGATCCACAGGCAGTCCCGCCAGCCGAACCGTCGAGTCTCCCGAACCCTGAGCCGGGAATCCGGCGAAGGACACCTCCACCAACGACGCCGATGTCGGCTGCCAGTCCAGTCTGGCTTGCAGCTCAGGGTCGACGAGTCGGCCGTTGACCGTGCCGTCGCCGGCCAGAGCGCCTCGGGCGCCACTCCGGAGGGCGCTGTACAGCTCGGCCGAGACAAGCTCCGGCCACTGGACTCGCAAGAAGCTGAGCTCGGACTCGAGATCGGGGACGTTCACAGCCCACCCACCTCGTTCGATTACCGCCGCAGCCGGCTGGCGCACGTCGGAGGCCCTGACCACTCCACTCAACCTGCGCGTTCCTCCGCGGCCCGGATAGACCGCAGCCTCGAAAGGCATCTCGAGAGAGCCCGCGTCGATCGAGAGCCTGGGCTGCGCCTCCAGACTCAAGACCTCGACTCCCGCTCGCCTCGCCTGCCAGCGCACCTCACCGTCGCTCCTGCCGTTGTCGAGCTCGAGATCCGCCTCGAGATCGAAGCTCGTATCGCCCAGTGGGTAGCGCGACCACACCTCCGGACCGACGAGATCCTCGACGAGAGCGAGGCTCTGTTTCGGAGCCGCGAGCTTCAAAGTGGCGTGCTTTCGTGCCGAATCGAAGACACCCGACGCCCTGATCTTGGCGGCCGAAGCCTGGCCCCGAAGAACTGTGCCCGCATCGAGCTCCAATTCGTAGTCGCCCGAGAGATCCTCGAACCCGGAGCCTCGCGCGTTGAGACGAAGGGCGAGCTCTGGGGACGCGAGCTCCAAGCCATCCAAGATCATGACTCCGTCCGACGTGCGAGCCGCGTGGCCGTCCAGGCCGAGCACGAGTGACTGCGTGAAGGTCGTATCGATCGTGATTCGACCTTCCACCAGACCGAGCTCGAGGCGCTGGTCTTGAAGCCGCCCAGCAATCGCCAATTCGTCGGCTTGCGCTGCCTCCAGCCACTCGGCCTCGTAGACCGAAGCGAGCGATCTGACACTCAGGCCGTGAATAGCGAGGATATCCACCTCAGGCAGCGTCAGTGGCGGACCGTCGGCCTCCTCGTCGCTTGTTTCCAGCCACGCCGGTGGGACACCGGCCAGATCCACTACCACGCCAGACACTCCGAAGTGGCTCACTCGACGTGCGCCATGCAGAACCGACCAGGGGCTTGCCACAAGCCGAACGTCCTCCGCGACCAGAAAGGGCCCGGCCGAAACGCTCGCTACCTCGACACCCTCAAGGCTGAGCGAGCCGTGTAAGGGACTGAGTTGGAGGGACACGTCGCGCGCGCTGAAGGTGATCCCGAACTTGGTCTCCGCCCACTGGCTCGCTCTGGCCAGTGCCTTCTGCCGTACCGAAGACGATCCCAACGCCAGCCAGAGCACCCCGACCGCTACGGCGACGAGCCCCAGCAGGGCCAGAAGCGCCCATACCAGGCGTCGTAGCCAAGGGGTGGGGGAACGCGGTCGACGACACACGGCAGCTCCATCGTACTAAGCCCTGAGGGCCCCGACCCACCCGAAGAGGCAAGAGGGGCGCTGCTGTCCAGAGCGATCGCGCGCGGCGCTCTGTTACTGCTACAGTTTTGAATATGCGTCGTTGGATTCTTCGTATCGGAATACCGGTGGGCGTAGTCGCTCTGATCTGGATCCTACGCCTGACCGTGCTGGCGCCCGAGCCTCTGAAGGTTCGCGTCGAGCGAGTCGCGAAGGGTCGGGTCGAAGCGACGATCACGAACTCGCGAGCCGGTACCGTCACGGCTCGCCACCGCGCCAGGCTGTCGCCCGAAGTCGGGGGCCAGGTCCTGGCCTTGCCCTTTCGCGAGGGCGACCGGGTCTCGAAAGGCGACATCATCCTCGAGCTCGACGCCAGGACCCAGGAAGCCAACCTCGTCCTGAGACAGCGCGAGCTCGAAGCGGCGCGAGCGGAGGAAAACCGCGCCTGCGTGTCGTCGGAGCGCGCCCGACGCGAAATGGAGCGAGTCCAGCGCCTGGCCAAAGACCAGATCGTTTCGATCGACCTGCTCGACCAGGCCGAGAGCGCACACTCTGCCGCCGACGCCGCCTGCACCGCCGCCTCGGCCCAGACCGCCCGCGCGCGCGCGGCGGTATCTCTAACCCGAACCGAGCTTTCCAAGACCTTTCTTCGGGCGCCGTTCGACGGCGTCATTGCCGAGTTGACGGTCGAGGTCGGCGAGTGGACCACGCCCTCGCCGCCGGCGCTGCCGATCCCGGCGGTGCTCGACATGATCGACCCGTCCTCGATCTACATTTCCGCGCCGATGGACGAGGTCGACTCGGCCCGCATTCGAGCAGGCCAGCAGGTTCGGGTCACGATCGACTCGCACCGAGGTCGGGAGTTCGCGGCCAAGATCACCAGAGTCGCCCCCTATGTGCTCGACATCCAGGAGCAGAACCGCACCGTCGAGGTCGAAGCCGAGCTCGAGGACTCTGACTTCGCCTCGACGCTTCTTCCAGGTACTTCGGCCGACCTGGAGGTGATTCTCGAGACTCGAGACGAGGTCCTGCGCATTCCGACCGCCGCGTTGATCGAGGGCAACAAGGCGATGGTGCTCAACGAGGGAACCCTGCACGAGCGTGATCTCGAGGTCGGCATTCGAAACTGGAACTTCACCGAAGTCCTGAACGGTCTCGCCGAGGGCGAGCTCGTGGTCGTGTCCCTGGATCAGGCCGATATCGAGGACGGTGCCAAGGCCGAGGCGGTATCCGACACCGACGAGACGTGAGCCAGCCAGCAAGCCTCACCGAATCCGAAACGATGATCCGGCTGCGAGGAATCGACCGTACCTTCGAGGTCGGCGAGGAGAAGGTCCACGCGCTCGTCGACATCAACGAGGAGATCCAGTCCGGAGAACACGTCGCGATCATGGGTCCCTCCGGTTCGGGCAAATCGACGCTGCTCAACATTCTCGGCTGCCTCGATCGCCCATCGGGCGGGACCTATGAGCTCGAGGGCCGAGCGGTCGGGAATCTATCGACCCGAGAGCTGACCGAGGTCCGTCGCCATCGCATCGGATTCGTTTTTCAGTTCTTTCATCTGGTGCCGCGGCTGACGGCTGCCGAGAACGTCGAGCTTCCGATGATTTTCGCCGGCATTCCACGAGCCGAGCGACGACAGCGAGTCGCCGAATCGATCGAGGCGGTGGAGCTGTCCAATCGCGCCGATCACCAGCCCGAGCAGCTCTCCGGAGGCGAACGTCAGCGCATCGCGCTCGCCCGCGCGACGATCATGAAGCCGTCGATTCTGCTCGCCGACGAGCCCACCGGCAACCTCGACACCAAATCGGGCAACGTGATCCTGGATCTACTGGACAAGATGAACGATGCCGGGCTCACGCTTCTGGTCGTGACCCACGACCTCAAGGTAGCCCAGCGCGCCGATCGCATCGTTGTCCTCGTGGACGGCAAGATCGCCAAACGCGTACGCGGCGATCAACTCGACGAGATTCTGGCCATCCTCACCGAGACCTGACCGCGATGGCGCAAAAAGAACTTCATTCGATCCGGTGGCGCGACGTGCTGCGCTTCGCGGCCGGTAGCCTGAAGGGACACGGTCTGCGTACGGCGCTGAGCCTGCTCGGGGTCATGATCGGCGTGAGCGCGGTCGTGATCCTGACGGCTCTGGGCGAAGGCGCTCGGCGCTACGTCATCGACCAGTTCGCGGGACTGGGCACGAATCTCCTGATCGTCATGCCCGGCAAGACCGAGACCTCGGGCTCGTTCGGGTTCGGGGGCGTACCGAACGACCTGACTCTCGACGACGCTCTGGCGATCGAGCGCGAGATCCGCTCGGTCCACAAGGTCGCGCCCGTCACCGTCGGGACCGAGGAGGTCTCTACGGGCGACCGCCGGCGCCAGATGCCGGTTTTTGGAACCACCCGATCGTACCTCGAGATACGTGACCTCGAGATGGCCCGAGGCGAGTTCCTGCCGGCCGAGGAGATGTTCCGCGGCGGAGCCGAGCTCGTACTCGGCTCCAAGGCAGCCCGCGAGCTCTTCGGCGCCGCCGATCCAATCGGAGAAATTCTTCGGGTCGGTGGCTGGCGCTTTCGTGTGATCGGCGTGCTCGCGGAAGGAGGCGTGAACGTCGGCGTCAACTTCGACGACATTGCCATCGTGCCGGTTCGCACCGGCATGCGCATGTTGAATCGCTCTTCCCTATTTCGAGTCGTGGCGCAGGTCCATGCCCATTCCGATCTAGATATCGCCAAGGAGTCCATCCTCGGCCTGGTCACCGAGCGACACGAAGAAGAGGACATCACCATCCTGACCCAAGACGCAGTGGTTGCGACCTTCTCCCAGATTCTCGACACCCTGACGCTGGTGGTCGGAGCGATCGCGGCGATCTCATTGTCCGTCGCCGGTATCGGCATCATGAACGTGATGCTGGTTTCGGTGTCGGAGCGCACGCGAGAGATCGGGCTCTTGAAGGCGATCGGCGCGTCCGGCCCGCAGATTCTCGCGGCCTTTCTGACCGAGGCGACCTTCATCTCGGCCGCCGGAGGGCTGCTCGGTCTCGCGGTCGGCTGGTTGGCAGTCGCCCTCCTGGTTCAGCTCTATCCGGCGCTGCCCGCGAGCCCGCCGCTCTGGGCCGTTGCCGCCGCCTTCGGCCTCTCGGTCGCCGTCGGCACGGTCTTCGGATTCCTGCCGGCGCGCCGTGCGACCCGGCTGGACCCCGTGACCGCTCTCAGCCGCAGATAAAGTAAGGATTGCGCAGTGCTCGAGCTCATCCGCCTCGCCCTCAGGGCCATCACCAGCCATCGACTGCGATCGATTCTGTCGATGATCGGGATCGCAATCGGAGTCACCAGCGTGATCCTGCTTACTTCGCTGGGAGAGGGCACCCGGCGCTACATGGTGGAGCAGTTTTCGCAGTTTGGCACCAACATCATCGCCATCAATCCGGGCAAGATCGACACCGGTGGCATCCCGGGTATCTTCGGTGGCAGCACCCACAAGCTCACGCTGGACGATTCCGAGGCTCTGCGCCGGATCCCCGGAATCGAGGACGTCGTGCCGTTCTCCTTCGGCATGGCGCGCGTCGAAGCCGGTGGTCGAGGTCGCAGTGTCTTCGTCTACGGCATCACCCCCGAGATGGACGAGGTCTGGCGATGGACCGTGCGAATTGGCGACTTCTGGCCCGGAGGCGACCCGCGGCAGGGCTTCCAGCAGGCGGTGCTCGGCCCAAAGCTCAAACGCGAGATCTTCAGCAGCGAGAACCCGCTGGGTAAGTTCGTCAAGATCGCCGGCTCTCGGTTTCGTGTGGTCGGTGTCATGGAGTCCAAGGGGCAGATGATGGGCTTCGACCTCGACGACGCCGCCTTCATCCCGGTGACGACGGCGATGCGGATCTTCAATCAAGACGAGCTCAACGAAATCGATCTGACGTTCGCCCACGGCCGCAAGCCCGAGGACGTCGCCGAAGCGATTCGGCTACTGCTCATGGAGCGTCACGGCGGCAAGGACGACGTCACGATCACCACCCAGGCAGCGATGCTCGAGACCTTCGGCAACATCATGAACATCATCACGATGGCGGTGGGCGCCATCGGCGGGGTCTCGCTTCTGGTCGGCGCGATCGGCATCCTCACGATGATGTGGATCGCGGTCGGCGAGCGCACCAACGAGATCGGGCTCATCCGCTCGCTCGGCGCGACCCGACGTCAGGTCGAGCTCGTCTTCCTCACCGAGGCGGCGGTCCTCGCGATGCTCGGCGGCCTGCTTGGAATCGGAGCCGGCCTCGGTTTGTGCGCGCTCATCCGCACCGCCGTCCCAGGACTGCCGGTCCACACGCCCGCGATCTTCGTTTTCGCGGCCATCGCCGTCAGCTTTCTGACCGGCATCGCGTCCGGGGTGATGCCGGCGCGCCGAGCCGCCCGACTGGATCCGGTCGAGGCTCTCCGCGCCGAGTGAGCAGCTTGGCTAAACACCCGTAGCGACGCTGGCCGACTTTGGCCTATCGCCCCCCAAACTCCAAGAGGCTCAGTCTTCGCCGAACTTCTCCACCGTGTAGCGCCAGAAGCGAATCTCCTCGCTCCAGAAGTCGCTCGCCAGGCCGGCTTTGCGCTTCAGCGCCGCCACGAAACGCCGTGGCTCGCGACAGCTCTCCCAGACCTGCGGCAAGAAGGTCGATCGGTGCGCCCCACACTCGAGAACCAGCCCGTCGACACCGGGCCGCAGCGCCTTCAGAAGCTCGTCCTCGCTCGAGCACTGCATGGGCTCGGCGGGCGCAAGGATCGAAACCTCCAGGCTCACGCTCGCCAACTCCTCGGCCGTCAACGACGGAAACCGCGGGTCTTCGAAAGCCGCCGCAAGGGCGTTGCGGGTCACATCCTCGCGCAGCGTTCGTCGGGCGCCGAGACTGCCGATACAGCCTCGCAGGCGGCCGTCCAGGTGCAAGGTAACGAAGGTGGCGGCGGGTTGATCTAGCCAATCGGCCTCGAGATCGTCCGCCCGCTCGCCTCCGAGGCCCAGTTCGCTCTCGATGACTCGGCGCGCCAGCCGGAGCAGGACCGCTCCGCGCCGGGCGGTGGATTCCACCTGGGTCGTCATCTAGTTCTCGTAGAAAGCGAACGCCGCGTAGCCGACGACGCGGCTGCGATCGCCAGCGGTATCTCCGGAGTTGCGCAGATCGAGCAGATCGCAGCGCATGCCTCGCCTCCGGGCGCTGGCGAGCAGT
>JAAENP010000386.1 GCA_024224155.1 bacterium | reverse complement strand
TTTTGAATCCTTGATCTCGTCGATCTTCGCTCGAAGCCACCCGACAGCCTTGGCAGTTGTAGCAGCTGCTCCGACGGCAGCGAAAGGGTCGACCGGCATGCCCGCACTATAGCTGACGCCCGCCGGCCGCTTGAGCCCGCCAGCCTCCCGCCGCTAGAATCTTCTCAGATCCAGCGCGGCCTTTAGCGCTTTCGGGGAATGATCCTGGTTCACTCGCCAGGAATCGCCCGCTGCGTCGCTCGCGAGATTTGACCCTGCTCTTATTACCGCCGGAATGCCGCCTCGAGTTCCTTTCCCTGGAAGCAGCGGAGGGAAGCGGCGGAGGGCATGGGGAGGGCTCAGCCTGGTGGAGGCTGGCTTAGGCCTACTCGAATCGGATAGACAGCTGCCCGGCAGAAACCGAAGGCCC
Source organism: bacterium (assembly GCA_024224155.1). Taxonomy (NCBI): domain Bacteria; species bacterium. The sequence goes on along the minus strand of JAAENP010000386.1, from coordinate 821 downwards.
AGGGGCTAAAGACTTGCCGGTCTCCCTGGGCCTTCCCACCTGCGGCATGGGGCCGCAGATGGGAAGTGTCGCCGGAAAGGGGGGCGCTTGTCCAGTGCTTGGCAGGCCGATTCTACGTCTCGAGAGGATTTCCGGCAGTTCCTGTGCCGGCTGTGTGAGGAGGAAGTGGTGGTCTGCTCGGCTTGCGATCGAGGTCATTGCTACTGCGGCAAGGAGTGCTCGATGCAGGCTCGGCGCGAGTCGATGCGCAAAGCAGGCCGGCAGTATCAGCAGACGCCGGATGGGCGCCGGAAGCACGCCGCGCGTCAGGCGGACTACCTCCTGCGTCAGTCGGCGTCGGATCGATCTTCTGGGAAAGATGACGCATCAGGGTATCCAGACGCTGAGCGCCTCCTGCACACTGTGGGCGAAGACGCCGAAGACGATCTCGGCGATGCCTGGCGCCGGCTCCAGCCTGCGTATTTGGCGCGAACCGGCTTGCGCTGCTGCATCTGCGGGGTGCGGTGCCTGCGAAGGCGCCGAGTGAGACCGCCGCGTCGCGGGCGATAAGGGTTCGCCGAGGTGGATTGTGTCTGGGGCCTTGTCCCAGAAGGCAGAGGTGTGTCTTCAGAAGGAGCCGTCATGGAATTGGAATGGCACCAGTTGGAGATGCCCTATGCCTCGCTGCGCGCTCACAGTCGCGATCGGCAGCGTCGCCTACGGCTGTGCCTGGAAGAGAACGGCCAGCGACAGCCGATCGTGGTGGTCCCCGAGCGCGAGGCGCCGGGCCGCTATGTCGTCATCGACGGCCATCAGCGCATCGCGGCTCTTCGCCGCCTGGG
>JAAENP010000385.1 GCA_024224155.1 bacterium | reverse complement strand
GGCGCCGTCGCAACCGAGACCAGCGCGATCCGGGCCGCCAAGTCGGGCCTCTCCGACCCTCGACGGCCGCTTGCCGTCCTCCTCTTCCTGGGCCCGACCGGCACCGGAAAGACGGAGCTGGCCAAGGCCCTGGCGGAGTTTCTCTTCGAGGACGAGCGCCGGCTCGTCCAGATCGACATGTCCGAATACGGCGAGCGACACGCCGTCGCCAAGCTCATCGGCGCGCCCCCCGGATACGTGGGGCATGAGGCGGGCGGCCAACTCACTGATCGGCTCCGCAGCCAGCCCTATTCGGTTGTCCTGTTCGACGAGATCGAGAAAGCTCACTCGGACGTCTTCGATCTCTTTCTCCAGATCTTCGAAGAAGGGCGCTTGACCGATTCTCGGGGCCGGCGAGCCAGCTTCCGCGACGCGGTGATCGTTCTCACCTCGAACCTCGGAAGCGCGCCGTTGCAGCAGACGGCCGGTCGGAGGATCGGATTCTCGGACGACGCCGGCTATTTGTCCGGATCTGCAAAGGGAGACGCGGCCTCCCAAGAGGGGCTCCGGCAGGCCGAATACGAGGAGCCTTTTCGAACCGCGGTGGCTCAGACCCTGCGGCCCGAGCTACTCAACCGGATCCAGCACATGGTCGTTTTCAAACCTCTCACGCAAGCGGTGCTCCGAGGCATCATCGACAAGATCCTCGGGGGGCTGCGTAGCCGACTCAGTGAGCGGAATCTCGACATCGAGCTCGCCGAATCGGCCTATGATCTCTTGGTGGAAGAGGGCTTCGACCGCGAACTCGGGGCTCGGAACCTCGAGCGCACCATCGATCGGCTGCTTGTCCAGCCGTTGGCGACAGCTCTCCTCGAGGCTCACCCCACGGAGGGCTCCAGGATCCAGGTGGAGGCCCGTGGCGACCAGTTGGTGCTCGAAGTCCCGTATCGGACCGAATAGGCTGCCGCGACTCCGGGGTTCGTTGCTCACAGGCAGGCCGGGCTGTTGCCGGCGCTGAAGGTCCCGCCGATCTCGATGTCGCCGAGGAATGTCACCGTCGGCGCTTCTATCGAGATGCTCACGCCGCTGACGATGAGACTCGGGCCCAGCGTTGCAGCGCCCGTCGCGAGATGGGCCTGCGTCCCCGTGAGCGTCTGGTTCGCCAGGATCACACCCGGCGGGCAGGAGGAGCACGGCGTCGTGGTCAGACTGAGAGCGTAGCTTTCGATCTCGCTGTCGTCGCCGAACTCATCGACTTCCACGAAATAGGTGCCGGCGGAAAGCGCATCGACGCCGCAGGTGCGGTCGATAAGAGAAAACTGGCCGCTGCCGTCGTCATCGTCGAACTCGATCTGGGATGCAGCGGCATCACGCAGCCACATCCTGGTATCCGCGCTCGCGCCAGAGGTCTCGAGACTGACCTGAGACTCCGCCGCCAGCGTAAAGGTCGACCAATCGTCGTCGCCTGCCGGGCAGATGCCGTGGCTCTTCGGCACCCCCGAGGTGATGGCATTTGCCTGAGCGGAGCCGTCGTCGGGCTCGAAGGCGTCCGCGGTGCACGGGGCGCCGGTCGTGCTGACGCTCAGGTCGTACATCTGGTTGAAGTCGTTGAGGCCGAAGGTGCGCACGAAGTAGGTGCCCGCTCCCTCGGTCAGAGCCAGATTGCTGATCGTCTCGGCGAGTCCCGCGCCGTTGGCGTCGGCCGAGCCGAGGACGTTGGCGCCGGATTTGCCGCGAACCTCGAGCGCCAGATCGCTCTGAATCAACGAGTTGAAGTTCGTGCCCGCGGTGCAGCTGCCGTTGGGGTTCTGCGGCCCGTTCAGATAGGTGCTTCCGGTCGGGTTCAGCGTGACGGTGACTTGACTGCCTCCTGCCACCTGGAAGCTGTAGAAATCCGTGTCGGTGGTGCTGTCGACACTCAGCGTTGTGCGGGTCACCGGCACGCCGGTCTGCGGTACCGAGCCGAGAGAGGTCGCGGTGCCCGACGCGTCGTTCTGGCCGGGAAATTCGTCGCGGTCGCCATAGCCGCGATTCGCGGCGTTGATGTCGTCGACCTGCGGACCGTCGAAGGCGGTGCTGATGAAGGGCTCCATCAGCTTGGTCTGGTTGGTCGGGCAAACGTGGTTGAAGCCCATGCCATGACCGTGCTCGTGGGCGAGCACGTTGCGAGTGCCGCGCGAGTTGTTCGACGTGCTGGAGTAAAAGCTGGTGTTGCTGGTGTCGATGATCATGTCGCCGTTGTTGGGGAAGTAGTTGCAGGCCAGGACGTTGGAGCCGGACTGTCCGTCGACGAAATGGCCGCCGATTCGTAGGTCGGCGCGAGTTCCAAGAACACCCGCCCCTCCGGTAACGAGGGTTGTGCCATCGTCGTTCGGCTCGTAGACGTAGTTGACGCCGTTGAGTAGGCCCCAGTCGGTGAAGATCTGCTCAAAGACCGGGAACCAGAGTCTCTGAGTGAGATCGGTGCCGCCGGTCGATGCCGGGTCACGAATGGCGTCTAGAAAAGCGATCAGATCGCTCGCTCCGGTCTCCCCCGCCAGGCCGCAGCCGCCATTGCCGATGGCTGTGCCGTCGGCCACGAATCCCCAAGTGAGCGTGCCCGGATCCCCGTGAACGAGGCCCGACGGATCGCTGGCCGTATTCGACCACCGAGAGAAGTCGTTGAAGAAGAAGGCGTTCTCGGGAGGCTCGGGCGGTGTGAAGGAGCAGTAGGGATCGCCGCCTTCAACCTCCCAAATGGTGGACAATTCCTCCTGCAATACCGGAAACGGCTTCTCCTGAGAGACGAGGCTGGACGCCGGAAGGCTCGCTCCCAGAAGGCACAGCCACACCCTGGCAAGGCGGCGGGTGTTGGCTCGAATTGGCTGGCTTCCCATTTCCATTCCTCCGCGATGGCCGTTTCCGGAGGCAGGAAGCCGAAGGCCCCTGCCATTCCCGACGGTTATAGCGTGCTCGCGCCGGCTCGGCTATGTTGTTTGTGACACTGCCCAGACCGACGTTGCCAAGCTCCGCCTCCCGCCCACCCCGGCGAGCGGCCGGCGCCCACCCTCGGGGGGCTGGCGGCGTTGGACCGGCAGTGCTACACAAGGCCTGTCCGAGCGGCCCAGACGTGCGATTGCCGACCGTCAAAAGCCAGCGGCTCTCGTTTGGCGTCGCTGTCTTTGTCGCTCGAAGAGGAGACTTAGAGGGAGAGAGGGGCGCTGACATGACCCGAAGAAGCTGCCACCGTCGCGCTGGTTCTTGCCATGCCGGTCGAGACTCGGCGCGGCGGTCTCGTTTCAGCCGATGCCTCATTCTCCTCGTCGCACTGCAGGCGCTGTCCTCAGTTGTGTCGGCGCAGAACGACCTCCAGCCGAGCTTCGAGTTCAGCTTCTCGAATCCCGGCGCGCGGAGCATGGGCTTCGGTGGGGCCTTCGCCGCTCTCGCGGACGATGCCACGGCCGCGTTCGCCAACCCCGCGGGTCTGACTCAGATCGTCCGGCCCGAGATCTCCATCGAGGGCCGTGCCTGGAGCTATTCCACCCCGTACGTCGCGGGCGGTCGGATCTTCGGAGAGCCCTCGGGCACCGGCCTCGACAGCACCCCGGGGCTGCGGGAGGGCGAGTCGTCCGACGACCTCACGGGCCTCTCCTTTCTCTCGTTCGTCTATCCGCGGAAGAGCCGGTCGCTGGCGTTTTACCGTCACCAACTGGCGAATTTCGAGACGACCTCGGCACTCCAGGGGCTCTACAGCGGCCCGTGGCCGGAAGGAGCCATCCGCAGAGAGTTTGATCAGAGCAAGGCCGCCAACCTCCGAGTCGTAGCCCACGGACTGACCGGTGCCTACAGCGTCAACGACCAGTTCAGCATCGGCGTTGGCCTGACGTATTTCGCTGGCGATCTCTCTTCGATCTCGGAGGTTTGGGGCGCAGCCGGCTCGGGTTTTTTCTCACCCGCACCTACGACCCCGGAGAATCTAGGCTACGCCGCATCCGTGGACATCGACGACACCGACTGGAGGCTGTTGGCCGGCTTTCTATGGCGCATCGCCCCGCGCTGGCGCACGGGGGGCTTCTTCCGCCAGGGACCGGAGTTCGATAGCGTCTCGGCGCTCACAGCCGGTCCACAGAATCCGTTCGGCCTCCCGGCCGGCGCATCGCAAGTCGTTCTGCGTCATCCCATGGCCTTCCCAGATGTCTACGGCCTGGGCTTCGCCTATCGAGCCCTCGGTGAGCGCCTCACCCTCGCATTTGAATGGGATCGGATCGGCTACTCCAGCCTCCTCGGCTACTTCAAAGCCACCGGATTCGAGAACCAGCTGGAAGACGCGGACGAGCTCCACCTGGGAGCCGAATACACTTTTTCTCACACCAAACCGATGATCGCTCTCCGGGCCGGCGCCTGGCTCGACCCTGCCCACCGGATCCACGACGACAGTCACTACGTGACTCGAGCTGTCTTACCGCCCGGTGAGGATGAGCTGCACGTCTCCGTCGGGCTCGGCGTCGCGTTCTGGGCGCTTCAGCTCGACGTCGCCGCGGACTTCTCCGATCGGGTGAACACCGTCTCCTTCTCCACCATTCACAGCTTCTGATTCGTCGCGGCGTCATCGGGCGCTCCGCCTAGCGCAAGGAGAAACGAACCGTCAGGGTATAGCGCACCGAGATCGGGTGGCCGTCGGAAGGGTCAGAGAGGTCAGCTCGGTCGTGGTTGGACGCGCAGGCCGTCGACGATGCTGTCGCCCGGGTGGAGAATGACCCGGTCGCCCTCGTCGAGGCCGCTCACGACCTCGGCGACGAGGCCGCCCATGCGGCCGATCTCGACCTTGCGCACGCGCGCTCTGCCGCCATCGACCGTGAAGACGACCCAGTCGTCGCCGTCGCGGAATAGGCTGCCGGCGGGCACCTGGAGAACGTCCTCCCCTTCCCACAACACGACCCGCAGCTCCACCCGGAAGCCGTCGGCCAGCCCGGGTCGGCCCGCCGGCGGATCCTCGAAATCAACTACTATGTTGACCCGCTGCTCCTCGACCCCGAGAGCCGAGATCTTCATGAAGCCCGAAGGCTCGACCCGTCGCACTCGTCCCTCGAGCGCGCGCTCCCCGCCCCACTCTTCGATCAGCACCCGGTCCGCGGGCCGGATCTTGACCGCGTCCGCCGAGAGATAGTCGGCCACGATCTCGAGGTCCTCGGGCGCGCCCACCTCGAGCAGCGGCTCTCCCGCGGGCACTACCGCCTCGCTTTCGCGCATCCGGCGCAGGACCACGCCGTCCACCGGCGAGCGCAGCGAGATCGGAGAGCCGGCTTCGCCACCATGCGGATTACCACCACCGAGCGCACCCCCTTCGAGCAGCCGGGCACGGGCCACTTCGAGCTGGTAGCGGGCGGTCTGAGCGGCGAACTCGGCCGCCTCTCGGGCTTCCGCCCGGCTGCGCGCCTCGAGCTCCGCCGACTCGAGCTCCTCCTCCGAGACGATCTTCTCCCCGGCCAGGCGCCGGAAACGCTCGACCTCGGCCTGGGCGAACTCGAGCTCGGCCGCGGCGCGGTCCCGGTCCGCCCGCGCGCGCTCGAGGCTCGCCCGCGCGGCCCGGGCGCCGGCCTCCGCCTCGGCCCGGCTGCGAGCGTCGAGCAGGGTCGGTGTCTGCGGCTGGAAGATGGCGAGCACGGTCTTGTCCGCCTCGACCGGGTCGCCCGGCTCGAGCTCGATCCGCTGCACGCGGCCGGCGAGGGGCGCCGAGACGACGAAGCGATCGCGCACCCGGGTCTCGCCCTCTTCATCGAGGGTCACCAGCAGGGGCGCACGGCCCGCTTCGGCTATGTCGACCAGCTCGGGCCGCGGCCTGAAGGCCCAAGCCAGGAGCAGCAAGAGCAGGGCTGCCCCTACCACCCAGGTGAGCTTGCGCTTGTCTGTCCATTTCATGATCTCGTCCTCCGTCATTCACGTGACTTCAGCACCGCCACCAGATCGAGCCGATCGAGGCGGCGGCGAACCGCGAGACCGGAGAGCGCCGATACCGCGGCTACCGCCACCGCCGACCAGGCGTAGCTCACCGGATCGGCCACCATCGGAATACGCAACAGCTCCGACGCCAGGGCCTCGATGATGCCGCGGCAGAAGCCGTAGCCCAGCACCAGGCCGAGCGGGATGGCAAGCAGCGTCACCACCGCCAGCTCCCCGAGCAGGATGAAAGAGATCTCGGCTCGGGTGAATCCCAACACCCGTAGGCTCGCGAGGTCGCGCTCGCGCTCGGAAAGCGAGATCCGGGCGCTGTTGTAGACCACGCCGCAGGCGATGACGGCGGCGAAGATCAGGTTGATCGTTATCATTAGCCCCAGCGTCTGGCCGATGGTGTTCTGGAAGCTCTGGTAGGCCGCCGTTGTCAGGCTCACCCCGGCGACCCGTGGCGTTGCCTTCAAACGCTCGTGGAGCCGGTCGATCTCCGCCGGATCGACCTTGAGAAAGGCACCGGAGAGCACGCTCCCCTCGCGCATCATGCGGCGCAGGGCGCCGATCTCCATGTAGGCCGAGATCCCCATGACCTCGTCGACCAGGAGCGACACCGGGACCGTGCGGGTCGGGCGGCTGCCCTCGAGGATCTCGACCGTCATCCGGTCGCCGACCTCGACGCCGAGGGCTCTGCCCAGCGTCGACGAGAGCACGAGTCCAGCGGGTGGGAGCTCGACGGCCCCCGCGGTCTGACCGACCACCCTATTGAGCCGAGGTGTGGCCGGCAAGCCGAGGATGGCGGCTTGCCGCGAGCGCGAGCCGTGGCGAAGCCGCGCCGGCACGGCCCGGAAGGGCTCGGTATAGAGGACGCCGGGCATGCGCTCCACCTCGTGGCGCGCCGCCGACGAGGTTGGCTCGACAAAGGTGGTGGTGACGTCGTGCAGCATGACCTCTTCGAATTGCACCTTCATCAGAAGGTCGATGGCGTCGACGAAGAAGAAGCCGAAGACCAGGAGCGCGATGGCGAAGGCGATCCCGGTGGCGGAAAGCAGCGTGCGTACCGGGCGCCGGCCCAGGTTGCGCAGGATCATCCGTGCCGGCTCGGAGAGAAACCGAGCCAGACCGATCCGCTCGAGCCAGCTCCGTTTGAAGCTCGCCGGAGGCTCGGGTCGCATGGCCTCCGCCGGCGGTAGGCTCACCGCGCGTCTGACGGCGCCGAAGGCACCGAGCGCCGCGGCGGTCACGCTCACGGCCAGCGCGGCCAGGGCGATCCTGGATGACAGGAAGTACTCGAAGCTCGGGAAGCGGAACCACTGACTGTACATGCTGGTCAGACCTCGGCCCAGCCAGGCGCCGACGGCTACGCCGATCAGGCCCCCGGCCAGTGCAATCACCAGACCGAGCTTCGTGTAGTGGAGCGCCACGGCTCCGTTCGAGTAGCCAACCGCCTTCAGAGCGGCGATTTGGGTGCGCTGCACCGAGATGATCCGAGACAGCACCACGTTCAGCAAGAAGGCGGCCACCGCGAGGAAGACCACCGGCAGGATCGATCCCATCGTCTGCATCTCGCGCATCTCGTTGGCCACGAACCAGGCCGAAACTTGCAGCCTGCGAGGGATCGCGCCCAGGCCGCCGTAGCGCCGCAGCACACGGTCGACATCGGCAATCACCTGTTCCGAGGAGGCACTTGGAGTCAGGGTCAACGCGAGGTCGTTGAAGCCGCCTTCCATGTCGAAGGCCGAGGCCAGCGCCCGCCGCCCCATCCAAAAGACGCCGAACCGCCGATCGTCGGGGAGCAGGTCGCCCGGCGCGATCGTGTAGACGAACTCAGGTGACAGGGCCACGCCCACGATCTGGAGCTCCCGACGCCGACCGTTGATGATCGCTCCCACCCGATCGCCGGGCTCGAGGCCGTGCGCGAGGGCGAAGGCCTCGATCACCAGAACCTCGTCCGGTCGCCCTGGCTGGATGTAGCGCCCTTTGACCAGGTAGACGTCGTTCAGAATCGCCCGTCGGTGCTCCGGGATCGAGAGCAGCTGACCGACCGCCGGCTCGGTCATCCCGGCGACGTCGAGCGTCGCCTGGACCACCACCCGCGGCTCGACCCTGGCCACCCCGGGCAGGGCCTCGATCCGCGAAACAGTCGCGAGGGGTGCCCGCTTGAGCGAGGCGAAGACGTCGGCGAAGCGATACCGATCGTAGTAGGTCGCATGGGTGTGATCGAGCGACTCGAAGGTGGAGAAATACATCGTGAACATCGCCACCCCCGCGGCGATCACCAGACCGATCGCCAGCGCTTGCCCCTTGAGCTGTCTCAAATCGCGTAGGAGTTTTCTGTCGATTGTCAGCATGGCTTCACCATTCGAGCTCGCGGGCCTCGGCCCGCCGTTCGTTGCGCTCCTCGTTCGCGATTCGGCCGTCGGCGAGCCGCAACACCCGGTCCGCCATAGCGGCGATGGCGACGTTGTGGGTGATCACGGCGACTGTGGTGCCAAGCTCCCGATTGACGCGCGCGATCGCGTCGAGCACCAGAACGCCGGTTGAGATATCCAGCGCGCCGGTCGGCTCGTCGCAAAGCAGAACGTCCGGCTGCTTGGCGATCGCCCGCGCGATCGCGACTCGCTGCTGCTCGCCGCCGGAGAGCTGCGCCGGGAAGTGATCTTTGCGATCGCCGAGCTCGACCAAGCCCAACGCTTCGGCCGGATCCATCGGCGCCTCCGAGATGTCCGTCACCAGGGCGACGTTCTCGACCGCGGTCAGACTCGGGATCAGGTTGTAGAACTGAAAGACGAAGCCGACGTGCTCGCGCCGGTAGCGGGTGAGCTCGGTCTCGTTCGCCGCGGTCAGCTCGTGGTCCCGGTACCAGACCGTTCCCGCGGTCGGGACGTCGAGTCCCCCCAGAATGTTGAGCAGGGTCGACTTGCCGCTGCCCGAAGGCCCCAGCAGGACCACCAGCTCGGAGGCCCAGAGCTCCAGGTCCACCCCTCGCAGCGCGTGCACCTCGACCTCACCCATGTGGTAGACCTTGGTCACCTCGTGGGCAACGAAGGCGGGCTCACCAAAGCCCGTTGGCACGACCTGGCCCGCTTCTCTCATTGCCGTCGCTCCCAATCCATGCTTCTTCCACTCCGTCTCAGCCTCTTCATGGATAGGCCTCGGTTCCGCGCTCTCGCCGGTCGAGCCGAGGCCCTTCCTCTCCACTTTGTAAGCGACAAAACGAGGCTCCTTCCGCAGCTCGTGGGCACTTGCCATTCATCCGGCCGAAACGGATCAAGACACGTTGGCGCTGGCGATGATCCGAGCGTTTCTCAACGCGGGCCCACACGAAACGGTTGTAAGCGGGAACATGATTGCCAGGAGCAACCACTTTGCGATCGGCGAACGAGCGGAAACCGGTAACGCGACACTGGACTTCACGGCACCCTCCTTCGGAGCAATGGTCTTTGGGTGACGGCCAGGCGGCCCTCGGTCTCCCCGGGTGCGCTGTCCGCCTCGCGTTCCGTTTACCACCTGGAGTCTTGGGCGGCCATACCCACCTGGGTGGTCCACGCGGGCCACCTTTGCGGGCAGCCTTGCGCATCGCCTTGCCCGCGTGCTGGGAACGGCCCCGGCGTGCTATATAGGTACTGGGAGAACGCGCCAGCCGCAAGGATGGGTAGAAAGGAGCGCCCTGGATGACACTCGAACTCCGACCCGAAGTTGAGCCCGAGCGTGTAGCCATGACGAGTCCCGAGCCCTGGAAGCCGAACTGGCACGCTCCGGTGAGGCGCCGCGAGGTCCTCGCCTGGATTTCGGCCTTGGTCCTGGCCCCGTCGATCGAGGGCATCGCCCGCGCCTCAGGGCTGGGCGTGCTGGGCGACCCGAGCGGCGCGACCTTGGCGCCGGACGAGTTGCCAATCGGCTATCTCGAGGGCAGCGATGTCTGGGACCTGTCGAGCCTCGAGCAGTCCATGCCTGGGGCGCGAGTCGTGCCGGCTCGAGCGCTCGCGGGGGGTGACGTGGATCTCTCGCTCGGATGCGCCCGCGTAACCGTCCACGGGCTCTATCCGCAGTTGCCCAAGCGGGGCGTGTTCGATCGTGTCGATCTCTCGGTGTTTTTTCCGTCCCCGGAGCTCGACCAACCGGATGAGCTGCTCAGCTACTTCGCGTGGTCGTATGGAGAGAGCCCGGTCCTCAACCTCGGCGCATCCAATCGGTTCGATGTCCCGGTGGGGATCGACGGATCCCTGCCGCTGCTTGTCGAGACCTTGCCTTGCCGGTCGGGCTCGATCCTCGGCGCGACTTTTCCGACATCGGATCCGACATCGGGATGGATGCCCGACACCCCCGAGGTGCTGTCTCGCTTCGCGAACTTCACTGTCGATAGCGACCCGCTCCGGCCCAAGCTCCGGAGCGGAGCCTATCTCCTCGCGGTGAGCGGGAATCCCTGGCCGGAGCCGGTGACGCTGCCCCATGCCGACGAGATCCCAGCGCCGGAGCTCCTATCGCTTCTCCTGACGGTCGAGGAGCACGTTGTCGCGGAGGGAGCCGAGCATGACGGTGAGTCCTCCGACGCCACCGAAGTCGTCGATCCCCTTGCCGAGCCCGACCCGGATCCCGTGGGCTCGTGCGACGGGACCAACGGCGACTTGGTATTGGTCTCCCAGGAGGTCAACTCCACCACGACCGAGTCGGCTTGCCGCTCGATCGCCGCCAGCGAGTACAAGGTGCGCGATGGAGGTGCCGTAACCTTCGATTCACCCTCGATCGCCCTCGGCGACGGCTTCGAAGTGCAAGGAGAGTTTGCGGCGAAGAACCGACCGGTTTGATGTGAGTCCTGTTCGAGGAAAGGCCCTTTCTTCCCATAAGTGGCGGGCCGGATGGATAAACCGCTAGGCTAGCGCCTCGATGGTTTTCCGGCCCGGCGAACGGTTCAATATCGCGGACTACTTCCTCGATCAGCGAATTCAGGAGGGACTCGGCGAAGCCGTAGCCATACGTACCGACGAGGGCTCCATGACCTACGAGGAGGTGCTACTCCTCGCGAGTCGCTTCGGACAGGCTCTGAGCCGAAAAGGAGTCCGGCGGGAGGAACGAGTCCTGATCGCGCTGCGCGACTCGCCGGAGTACGTTGGAGCCCTGTTCGGCATTCTGAAGCTGGGCGCGGTGGTGGTCATGGTCAACCCCGATCTGGAGGCCGACAACCTGGCGGCCTTGCTCGACTACAGCCGCGCGACGTGTGCGGTGGTCGACGCTTCGGTGCTGGACTCGTTCGAGAGAGCGGCACGGAAGGCCAGTCGTCGCCCGGCCCTTCTCGTCGTCGGCGGGACCCCGGCCGGTTCGGAGTCCTTCGAGGAGGTGGCAACGGGTCTCGATGGCAACCTGACGACAGCGCCTACCCACCCCGACGACCCCGCAATCTGGCTCTTCTCCGGGGGCACGACGGGGCGGCCGAAGGCCGTCGTCCAGACTCACCGGTCCTTTGCAAACACCACCGAGTGCTACGCCAAGAAAGCGCTGGGATTTTCTCGGGACGACATCACACTCTCGGTACCCAAGCTCTTCTTCGGCTACGCGACCGGGTCGAACCTGCTGTTCCCGTTCGCGGTCGGCGGCTCGACCGTCTTGTTCCCCGAGAAGCCGACGGCCGAGATTCTGTTCGAGAAGATCCAGCGTCATCGCCCGACCGTGCTGATCAATGTGCCCACCATGATCAACCAGATGGTCAGTCATGCCCAAGCCGCCGAACGGGACTTCTCGTCGCTCCGATTTGCGACCTCTGCCGGTGAGGCCTTGCCGGCTCCGCTCTACGAGCGCTGGAAGGAGACCTTCGGCACCGAATTGCTGGACGGCCTGGGAACCGCGGAGATGTGGCACATCTTCGTCAGCAACGTCCCGGGAGCGGTCAAGCCCGGAACGCTCGGCCGGGTCGTGCCGGGCTTCGAGATCAAGGTCTGTGACGACGAAGGCCGGGAAGTTCCGGACGGCGAGATCGGCCGCCTCTGGGTGAAAGGCGAATCGCGTGCCATCGGCTACTGGCAGAACGTGGCCAAGACCGCGGAGTCGTTTCGAGGCGAATGGTTCGTGGGTGGCGATCTGGTGCAAAGAGACGAGGCCGGATACGTGACCTACTGCGGTCGCGGCGACGACGTGCTCAAGGTCGGTGGCAAGTGGCTCGCGCCGCAGGAAGTCGAGAGCTGCCTGATGCGACATCCCGCGGTGGCCGAGTGTGCGGTGATCGGGGTTTGCAATGAGGACGGGTTGACCAAGCCGTGTGCCTTCGTGATCAGCACCGGGCCGGGGGACGATCTCGAAGAGGTGCTCAAGAGCTTCGTGCTCGACAATCTGCAGCCCTATAAGCACCCACGCCGGGTCTTCATCGTCGACTCTCTACCCCGAACGCACCTCGGCAAGGTCGATCGGGGAGCCCTCAAGAAGCTCGCACGGGAGTAGGCATTGGATATCGATCGTTTTTCATTCCTGGACCGGCCCCTGGAGGAGACTCTGGAGCTGGACCGGCTCCTCGCGGCGACCGAGGTGCCCAGCGACGACGTCGGCCTGCGCTTCTACCTCGAGGTCCTGGGGCTCGAACATCTTCACTATGGGCTTTGGGACGAAGCCGATTCGCTATCCCTGGAAGGAATGCGCGCCGCTCAGAAGCGTTACCTCGATCGCCTGCTCGGCTTGATTCCCGATGGCGCCAAGCGAGTCCTCGACGTCGGGAGCGGAGCGGGCGGCAACGCGCGCGCTCTGAAAAAGCTGGGCTACGAAGTCGAAGGCCTGAGCCCCGACGCCTCCCACGGGGAGAGGTTCCGGGCTGCGACCGGCTTCAGATTCCACAAGTGCCGCTTCGAAGACTTCAAGAGCGAAACGCCGTTCGATCTCGTGCTCATGAGTGAGTCCGCGCAGTACGTGCCGCTCGAGCGGCTCTTCCCGGCCGTCGAGCGCGTGCTCGAACCCACGGGCAGCCTATTGGTCAGTGACTACTTTCCGCTGGTCAAAGACGGCAGCTATATCGTCAAGAGTGGCCATCTCCTGGCCGACTTCTTCTCGGCCGCAGAGGCCGCGGGCTTCGCGCTGGAGCACGAGGAGGACGTCACCGAGCAGGTGGCGCCGACTCTCGATCTCGCCTGCCAGCTGGCCGATCGCTACCTCTTCCCCACCTTGCGACTGGCGTTCCTGCGCGGCGGTCAAAAGAAGCCTCGCTTGACCCGCGCGGTTGCGCGCTTCCTGCGCAAGCGCCTGCGGCGAGTCGGCGCCCGTATGGAGAACATCGATAGCCGCCTGTTTCGAGAAAAGAAGCGCTACTTGATCTGCCGCTTTTCGCGGGCGGCCGGGCCAGGCTAGTCGGTCGAGCCACTCCCCTCGGTGGGCGCGGAGACGGCCTTCGTATCCCCGGGTCGGGTGTTGGTGATCAGGAGGACTTGCTTCCTGGCCAGCCGCGCTTCCGCCACCGTGTGCAGACGGTCGAGGAGGACGGGTGGAAGTCCCTCGAGCTTGCCGCCCTGAACGACGGCAAATACGGTCTCCGGCCTCTCCAGGTGCCTCTGAACGTCGAACAGGTTGTCTACTTCGAGCGTGTACAGACCGTTGCCGTAAAAGGCGAAGTGCTGTGGCAGGTTCTCGAGCCAGAACGAGACGATGGGAAGCCCGGATTTGCGGTACTCGCGCGTTTCCTTCTCTATCGCCAGCGAGAACGCACGTGCCGATTTGCGCGGCTCGAAAGCCGGCCAGAGCACCGATGCCACGAAGAGATAGAGCACCGCGAAACCGGCCGCCGGGCTGAGCACGGACCTCAACAAGGGCCCTTTTGCCGCCGCGTGGATGGTGGCTATTCCGGTCGCCGAGAGGAGCACCGCGAAGATGACAACCGCCCACTGCGGAACGAAGTCGTAGTCGCCCGCCGCGATGGGAGCGTAGATCGCGGTTCCGATCAGGAGGGCGCCGAGGATCGTCTGGCCGAGCGTGATCCACCGTGGACCCGGAAGGCGTGCGCCGGTCTCCTCCGCCTCATTCCAACCGGCAAGGTTGGCGACCAGGGCGGCGGTCATCAAGGCGATGGCTGGCAACGCCGGTAGGGCGTAGAGCTCGCGCTTCTCGGTCGAAATCGAGAAGAAGATGACGACGAACCAGGCTGCGGCCAGCAGGAATCGATCGAACGACAGCCGCCGGCGCCAGGCCAGCACCATCGCCCCCGGGAGCAGAAAGGTCCAGGGCATGATCATTGCGGGCAGCACCTCGAGGTAGTACCACGGCGGCCGCTTGTGGTGCAGACCGTGAATCCCCCGGTCGACGAAATGCTCCTTGAGCGCTCCCCAGACCGAGTACTCACCGCCACTGCCGAAGGTGGCGAGTAGCATCCAGGAGACGATCACGAGCAGAAACAGCCCCGGTCCCGCCCAGGGCGCAAAAGCCCGCCAGAGTCCTATCTTCCGGTCTCCGAGCAATACCACGACCGCGATCCCCAGCGGCAGGAGCAGTCCGACGGGGCCCTTGGTCAGGACCGCCAGTGCCAGAGACAGCCAGAACAACAGGCCCGCTCGAAGACCGTTCCGATCGCCGGCGCGGAACTCGACAAAAGCGGCCAGCGCGATCCAGATCAACAAACACAGGACCGCATCGGTCTGGACCCAGCGCGCCTGTTCCCAGAACATATAGCTGGTGGCCAGCACCAGGCCGGCGAGCGCCGCCGTTCTGTTGCCGTAGAACCTTCGTCCGAGGCGCATCGTGATCGCGAGGGTTCCGAGAGCGGCAAACACCGAGGGCAGCCGCGAGGTCCAAAGTGTCACCTTTCCGAACGGCAACGAGACCAGGGCGATGAGCCAGAAGAAGAACGGCGGCTTGTCGGTACTGACGACGCCGTTTACGTGGGGAACGGCCCACTCGCCGTCGACGACCATCTCGCGAGCGCCCTCGGCGAAATAGGGCTCGTTCGGTGCCCACAGATCTCGCCCACCCAGCCACCACAGGAACAGAAGCGCCGCCAGAAGCAGGACGAGTCGCTGATGCTTCATGAGGGGTAGGTCAGCGGGACCTCGGCGCCGGGCCCGAAGAGGCGATCGCACCAGAGATCCAGCGCCAGCAGGTTGAACAACGGCTTGCGGTGATCGGCCCGGCAGGCCAGATGGTCTGCCAAGAGACGGTTGACGCCCTCGGGCGAAAGAAGTCCCCGCGCCTCGATTCGATCGCGAGCGAAGCGCTTCTGCAGATCGCGGCCCAGGCCGTGAAGGACCCAGCGCGAGAACGGGATGTTGAAACCCCGTTTGCGTCGGCTCAGCACCTCCTTCGGCAGCCGCTTGCGGACGGTGCGGCGCAGGATCGCCTTGGTCGTCAGGCCCGAGAGCTTTTGACTCGACGGCAGGCCGGCGACGAACTCGGCGAGGTCGTGATCCAGGAAGGGCGCCCGCGCCTCGAGTGAGGCCAGCATCGTGGCGCGGTCGACCTTGGTGAGCAGATCGTCCTGCAGGTACATGGTGAAGTCGGTGTAGAGCAGGAGCGAGAGATCGTCCGGAAAATCACGTCCCGCGAGACGGTCTCGGGCCGAGCTCAAAGGCTGGTCCGAGGCCAGGCCTTCGCGCAGAGGACTCGACAGAATCTCCTGCTGCAATCCGGGACCGATGCTTCCGAACCAGGTGTGGTGACGCTCTACGAGGTCCTTCTCAGCGGCGATCGCGAATCTCTCCAGAAGATATCCCGGTCCGACGTTGCCCATCTTCACCGGCATCAGCCTGAGCGCCGAACGCACCAGGGCCTTGCGAAGGCCTCCGGGCAGCTTGCGATAGCCCGCGGCGACCCTGTGGCCTAGATAGGTCGGGTAACCGGCGAAGAGCTCGTCGGCGCCCTCCCCGGACAGCACGACCTTCACCTTCCGGCGCGCGTGGCGCGAGAGCAGGTGCGTGGGAATAATCGATGCGTCTCCGAGCGGCTCGTCGAAGCCCTCGGCTACGAGCCTGAGGCCTTCGCCGAGGTCGTCCTCGGTCAGCACGAGCTGGTCGAAATCGGCACCGAAGAACTCGGCCGTTTCCCGCGCGAACCGCGACTCGTCGAAACTCTGATCCGTGTGGCCCAGAGAAAAGGCCGGGATCCCCGGACCGAGCTGCTCGGCGAGGTATGCCAGCACCGTCGAAGAATCGATGCCGCCGGAGAGAAAGACTCCGATCGGCACGTCGCTTCGGCTGCGGCGTTGGACCGCGAGGCCGAGTAGGTGGTCGAGCTCATCCGCCAGATCGCTCGTCGACCGACGGGCCAGCGACTCGTTGCCGAAGTGATCGGCGAGGTCCCAGTAGGAGCGCACCGAAGTCTCTCCGTCCGCCGCGATCAGGAGATGGCCTGCGGGGAGCTTGCGGACCCCGGCGAGCGGCGTCAGGGGCGCGGGAAAGAAATCATGTTGTAGATAGCGGCGAAGGGCGACCGCGTCGACGCTGAGCGGAATCCCCGGATGCTCGGCCAGGGCGCGGAGCTCGGAGGCGAACACCAGCTCGCCGCCGGTTTGCCAGTAGAAAAGAGGCTTTTCGCCGGCGCGGTCGCGCGCGAGCAGCAACCGGCGTCGGCGGCTGTCCCAGATCGCCAGAGCGAACATACCGTTGAGCTTGTGAACCAGATCAGCGCCGTGCTCCTCGTAGAGGTGAGGCAGGATCTCGGTGTCAACGCCGGTGTGAAGAACATGCCCGCGTGTCTCGAGCTCGGTCCTGAGCTCATCCGCATTGTAGATTTCGGCGTTCGCCATGCACCAGACGCTCTGGTCCTCGTTCGCGTAGGGCTGCGAGGGACCGTCGGGATCCATGATTGCGAGCCGGCGAAAACCGAATGCGCATTCCTCCTTCTCCACCGAGCCCAGACCGTCCGGTCCGCGGTGTCCCAGGGTCGCGGTCATCCGCCGGACCGTCTCGGCCCGCCGGCTCGGGGCGAGTCCACCCCCGAAACTACCTACGATTCCGCACATAACAGACCGACTGCCTCAGAGCTTCCGATTGTCTCAGTGCCCGCGGCGCAAGAGCAAACAAGCCGGCCCCGGAGCAGCGTCAAGAAACCGAAGAGGCCGGCGCCTCATCCGGCACGAGGCGACTGCGCAGCCAATCGGGCACGCGCTTCTTCTCGAAGCTGTCGAGGTCCGTGCAGACCGTGACGTGCCGGCTCTGCGCGATCGCATCACTTTCGCCGACTCGAAAGATCCGGTAGCTCCATTCCACCGACGTCGTACCGATCTTTTTGATCTCCATTTCGATCTCGACATCTTCTCCGTATTTGAGAGGGCGGAGGAAATCGATCTCGATGTGTACGGTGGGAAAGGCGACCCTACGCTCCAGCAGGAGCTGGTCGTAGTCGATGCCCATGACTACCGAGAAACAGTCCTCCATGCCGACGTGGCAGTAGTGCAAGAAGCGTGGGAAGTAGACGATGCCGGCGAGATCCACGTCGCCGAAGCGCACCTTGAGATGAGTCCTATGCTTCAACACGAGCTCCGGGTCGGAGTCTATCGCCGGCGGCGCTTGGGACGCGGCGGAACCGGCTTTCCGGGCTGATACTGGCCAGGCCACTTCTGTTGCCAGTACCCGTAGCGCTCGGCGGCGTGGAGGGTGAGATAGGCGTCCCGAAGATGCGGTCGCGCCATCACGGCAAGGTCGGCCCGCCCGGCCGCGAGCACCGTGTTGGCGTGGTCGGCTCCGAGCAGGGCCCCGACCGCGGCTATGGGCATTCCGGTTTCGTGCCGGATCCGATCGGCGAACGGCACTTGGTACATCCGACCGTATTCGACTCTCGACTCGGGCACGTTGCCCCCCGAGGACACGTCCAGAAGGTCGCAGCCGGACCGAGACAGCAGCTTGGCGATCTCGACCGATTCCGCGGCCGTGATCCCGGAGCCGTCGGCCATCCAGTCACTGGCCGATATCCGCACCGACATCGGCTTGTCTTCCGGCCAGACCGCACGCATGGAGCGAAAAACCTCCAGGGGAAAGCGCATGCGGTTCTCGAGCGAGCCGCCGTACTCGTCCTGCCGTCGGTTCGAGAGTGGCGAGATGAAACTCGAAAGCAGGTAGCCGTGCGCCATGTGGACCTCGATCAGATCGAATCCGGCCTCGGATGCGTACTGCGTCGAACGCACGAAGGCACGAGCCACGGCCTCCATGTCGGCCTGGACCATCGCCCGGGGCGCAGGCCAGTCCGGCTGAAACGGATTCGCCGAGGGCGCGATTGTCTCCCAGGCGCCCGCCGCCGCCGTGAGGGGCACGTCATCTCCCAGCCAGGGGTGACGAACCGAGCCCTTGCGGCCGGCATGAGCGAGCTGCACGCCGATCTTGGCGTCCGAGTTGGCATGCACGAAGTCGACAATTCGTGCCCAGGCGTCGACGTGCTCGCGTTTATAGAGCCCGGCGCAGCCGAGCGTGATCCGGCCCTCGGCGGCGACGTCGGTCATCTCGGTGATGATCAACCCCGCGCCCCCAATGGCTCGGTTGCCAAGGTGGACCAGATGCCAGTCGTTGGGGACCCCGTCCACGGCCGAGTACTGACACATCGGGCTGACCACGATACGGTTGACCAGCTCCAGGCCGCGCAGCTTGTAGGGCGTGAAGATCGGAGCCGGGGCCTTGCCGTCGAGGGGCGCCGGCGCGCCGGCATCTTGCCGGTACCACTCGTCCAGGCGCCCGATCAAGACCGGATCGCGCTGTCTCAGGTTGTCGTAGGTGATCCGTTTCGATCTAGTCATCAAGTTGAAAGTGAACTGGATCGGACTCTGGGTCTTGTAGCGTTCGGAGTTCTCGAACCATTCGAGACTGGTCTGGGCGGCTTTCTGGAGCTTGACCACGTCCACCCAGCGGGATTCCTCGTAGTGCGCCAGAGCGGCGGGAATGTCGACGATCCCGAGCCGGCGGAAGCTGTCGGTGAGCTGGATGGCGTCTTCCATGGCGAGCTTGGTGCCCGAGCCGATCGAGAAGTGAGCCGTGTGCGCAGCATCGCCCAGAAGGACCAGATTGCCTCTGTGCCAGGTATCGCAGTGAACGGTCGGGAACGACCGCCAGAGCGATCGGTTGGTCAGCAACTTGTGGCCGGCGAGGTATTCCGCAAACAGCTCCTGGCAGAACGCCACGGTGTCGTCTTCGCTCGCGCGATCGAGACCGGCTCTGCGCCAGACCTCTTCGCGGCACTCCACGATCCAGGTCCCGAGTCCGGTTTCGCCGGCCGCGCCGGCTTCACCGGATTCGAATGGATAGGCATGCACCTGAAACAGGCCGTGCGGCGTGTCTTTGAAAACGAAGGTGAACGCGCCCAGTGGTTTGTCGGTCCCGAGCCAGCAGAACCTGCATTTGCGCCAGTCGACCTTGGCGCCGAAGTGCTCGGAATAGGTTTCGCGAATCGCGCTGTTCACTCCATCCGAGGCCACGATGAGATCGGCGTCGGCAAACTCCGCCACATTCTCCACCTCTCGTTCGAACTCGAGCTCGACGCCCAGCTCACGGCAGCGTCTCTGCAGAATCAGCAAGAGCTTCTTGCGCGACAGTGCGGCGAAGCCGTGACCCGTCGAGATCACGCATTCGCCGGCGTGGTGGGTCTCGATGTCACGCCAGTACTTGAAGTTGGCGGTGATCTCGGCGTAGCTCTCCGGGTCCGCGTCCTCGAACGCTCCGAGGGTTTCATCCGAGAACACCACACCCCAGCCGAACGTGTCGTCGGCACGGTTCCTCTCGAGCACACGAATCCGCGAATCCGGAAAGGCCTTGCGCATCAAGATCGCGAAGTAAAGTCCCGCCGGGCCTCCTCCTATGCAGACGATTCTCATGGTGTGAACTGCCGTCGGCAGCTGTCCCGATTCTACCGGGCGAGCGGTAAGAGGTCGGGCAGCGCCCAGCGGGACCTACCAATCAGGCGCCATCAGCCGGCGCCTGCCGTCCTTCGACAGCCTGACGCCGGGCTCGTCGAGATTCTCACGATCCCAGAGCTGGCAGGTGACCTGTTTGTGTTTCTGGTCGAGCCCTTCGCAGTAGTTGGTGTAGACGCAACGGCGAATCTCGTCGCCGCGGCCGAGGCCGATCTTTCGGAACCAATCCGGGTCGGCGAGGCTCTGCCGGGCCGCAGCCACGATGTCGGCGTCGCCGCGGCGGAGGATGGCCTCGGCCTGCTCGAAGGTCGAGATTCCACCGGCCACGACGACGGGCGTGGCCAGGCCCGCCTCGCGTATCGCGGCCCGAATGCGGGCTGTTGCCGGTACGTTGCGTCCGAAGGGACCGGCCCGGTCCGAGATGGCGGTCGGCATGCACTCATAGCCACTGGGGCCGGTGTACGGATAGACCGCCCAGCCGATCTTGGGCTGCAGGGCGTCCTCGAACTTGCCGCCGCGTGACAGCGACAGAAAGTCCATGCCGGCGCGAGCGAACTCGACCCCGAAGTAGGTCGCGTCTTCGATCGAGCTGCCGCCTTCGATACAGTCCTCGCTCAAATAGCGGCAGCCCACCGCGAAGCTCTCCCCTACTCGCTCGCGAACCGCCTGGAACACCTCGAGCGGGAGTCGTACACGGCCCGCGAGCGAGCCTCCGTAGCCGTCGTCGCGCGAGTTCAGGCGCGAGAGAAAGGAAGCCATGGTGTAGGCGTGCGCAAAGTGCAGCTCAACACCGTCGAACCCCGCTTGCTGCGCCCGGCCGGCGGCGGCGGCGAAGAGTCCGGGCAGAACTCGAGGCAGTCGGCGAACGTGCTCCAGGTGGGTGTCGGTGACCCGCTCGCGGTAGCCGAAGCGGAGCGACTCGAGCTCCCTCGGAGTGAGCACCGTTTCCAGCTCTTCCTCGCCGAGGCCCTTCAGGAAGTCTCGCACGCGGGTGTCGGAATCCGGCCAACCGGCGGAGCGGCGGTGGCGATCCTCGATCTCGAGGTAGCGATCGAAGAACTGCTCCGGCCGCGGGCGGCGGCGGACGGTCAGAAAATCGATGATCTGTATGAGAAGCCGGGTGTGCCCCGCGCTCGAGTGCTTGACGGTTCGCGCCAATCGGCGCAGGCCGGGCACAAACCGATCATCGCCGATCCGTAGCAGCGGTCCGCTCGGGATGTCGCGAATGCCCGTGGCTTCGACCACCAGGACCCCCGGCCGTCCGCGAGCGAAGCGCTCGTACCAGTCCAGGATCTCCGGAGTCACGAAGCCGTCTTGGCTGGCCCGCCAGGGCACCATGGCCGGTACCCAGGTTCTCTGCTCGATCTCCACGGGGCCGAGCCGGAGCGGGCTGAAGAGCCTCGAGCTCGAGGCTTCTGCGGCTGTCGGCCAGCGGGCCCAGAGTTGAGAATGCTTGATCCGCTCGGGCGGCTTCCACACTGGACTAGAGGTGCCCTGGGCGGAGGATCTCGCGGGCCACGATGAGCTGCTGGATTTCGCTTGTCCCCTCGTAGATCCGCAGCGCGCGCACCGAGCGGTAGTAGTGGTCGATCGGGTGGGTCTTCAAGACCCCGCCGCCGCCAAGGATCTGTACCGCATCGTCCACGATGCGCTGCGCCGATTCGGTGGCGTGATACTTGGACATTGCCGAACGGAGCGTGACGTCGGCGTCGCCATCCAACGCCGCCCGGGCGGCGCGAAAGGTGAGGAGCCGGGATGCCGCAAGGTCTGTCGCCATGCGCGCGATCTTCTGCTGAGTCAGTTGGAAGCGCGAGAGCTGCCGTCCGAACTGTTGGCGCTCGACCGCGTGTCTTCGAGCCTCCTCCAGCGCCCGCGCCGCCATGCCGCACGCCGCGGCCGCAACCGTGGCCCGCAACCGATCCAGCGTCCTCATCCCGATCTCGAAGCCTTCGCCTTCATCACCCACGAGTGCCGAGGACGGCACCCGGCAGTTCTCGAAGGCGATCTCGCCCAGGGGGTGGGGCGCGCTCAAGACCTGCTCGCTAACAAATCGCAATCCGGAGGCGTCGGCAGGCACGACCAGACACGACAGACCGTCCGCCGACGTACGGACGAAGGTCGAATAGAAATCCGCCAGTCCGGCGTTGGTGATGAAGGTCTTGAGCCCGTTGATCGTGTAGCCGTCGTCCAGTCGCTCGGCCCTTGTCTCCAGCGCCCGAACGTCGGAGCCGGCATTGGGCTCGGTCATCGCGAATCCGGCCATGGCGGTGCCGTCAGCGACTCTGGGAAGCCAGCGGCGCCGAGCCTCATCCGTACCGTAGAGCGCTATCGGCAACGATCCCAGGCACTGGAGTGCGAACACGGAGTCGGCGAGCGGAGAGACGGCCGCGAGGATCTCGCGGATGAGGCAGCAGGCCACCGTGTCGACCCGTTCGGAGACACCTCCGAAAGCTGCCGGCACGGCGTACCTGCACCAGCCACCGGTGCCCAGGAGCTCGAGAATCTCGCGGGCCTGGATGCGGGCCTCGCCGTCGTCGTCCAAGAGCCCGAGCGGCGCGATCTTTTCGGCCGCAAACCTCGCCGCTGCCGCCGCCGTCTCCCGATGCCCGGCGTCGAGGAAGGGAGCTACGGTCTCGAGATCGCCAGCCCTACTCAAAGCGCGGTTTTCGCTTCTGGACGAAGGAATCATAGGCCTCGCGAAAGTTGGGATCTTCCATACACGCGGCCTGGATCTCGGTCTCGGCGGCCATTGCGGATTCAAGATCCATGGAGGCCTCCCGCAGCACCATTTTCTTGGTGATCTCGAGGCCGAAGGACGGCCCCTGGGCGAGGCGCTCCGCCCAGTCTCGAGCCTCCTGCGCCAGGCGGTCGTCCGCCACCACGCGGTTGTAGAGCCCGATTCGGTGCGCCTCATGGGCGTCGATGAAATCACCCGACATGAGGAGCTCCATCGACCGACCCAGGCCGACGATTCTGGGCAGGAGCCACGAGGCTCCCATGTCGGCTCCGGAGAGGCCGACCTTGGTGAACAGATAGGCGATCTTGGCGCGCTCGGAGGCGATCCGGATGTCACAGGCGGCGGCGATCACCGCTCCGGCCCCAGCCACGGTGCCGTTGAGGGCGCCGATAACCGGACGGCGGCAGCGCAGAATCGACAGGATCAGATCGCCGGTCGAGCGCGTGAACTCGAGCAGGCCGCGATAGTCCTTGGCGAAGAGCTCACCGATGATGTCTTCGACGTCACCCCCGGAGCAGAACGCGCGCCCGGCTCCGGTGAGCAGGACGGCTCTCACTCCGGGCTCGGTGTCGAGCGCGAGAAAGACCTCCTTGAGCTCCCGGTAGACCTCGAAGGTCAAGGCGTTGAGCCGATCCGGCCGGTTGAGCGTAACCGTCGCGACCCCGGTCTCGCGATCATGCTGGTAGAGAAAGCTCTGCGGGTCTATCGCCATCTAGTGTCCGTCTCCGACATAGTTTTGCAGACTGCTGGTTCCAGCGGCGTTGCTCGCGAGTGGCTCCGGAATCAGCTCACCACGGCGGTGGCCTCGATCTCCACCATGGCGCCAGGCTCGAGCAGTGCCTGGACCTCCACCAGCGCCATGGCAGGATAGTGACTTCCCATCAGGCTTCGGTACGCTCGCCCGATGTCTTTGATTTGAGCCAGATACTCCGAGCAGTCGGTTACATAGATAGTGAGACGGCCGACGTTCGCAGCTTCGCCCCCGGCCGCGTTGACGACCGCGACCACATTCGCCAGAGCACGAGCGAACTGCGCGACGAATCCACCCTCGACCAGGCGCTGATTCTCGTCCCAGCCGATCTGGCCGGCAACAAATAGAATCCTGCCGCCTTCGGGTGCGAGCATTCCATTGGAGTAACCCCGCGGGAGCTTCCAGCCGTCGGGCTCGATCACTGCCATGGGAAGCTGTCCGAGGCGCTCTCGGTCCTCACTCACGACTGCACCGCTCCACCGTCCAGCACCAGTCCCTGGCCATTGACACCGCCCGCCCGCGGGTCACACAGGCTCAGCACCAGAAAGGCAACCTCCTCCGGCGTCATGAGACGGTTCTGGGGGCTGGTTCTCTGGAGATGCTCCCTGGCCTTGGCGGCCTCGGAGCCGGTCTTCGTGACGATCCGGGCGACCGACTCGTCGGTCATCGGCGTGTCGACGAAGCCCGGGCAGACGGCGTTCACGGTGACCCCGGCCGTGGCGACCTCGGCCGCAACCGAGCGCGTGAACCCGAGGGCGGCGTGCTTGGAAGCCGCATAGGCCGCCATGTACGGTCCGCCGACCTTGCCCGCGACCGAGGCCACGTTGACCACCCTCCCCCAGCCCCGTTCGACCATTCCTGGTACGAAGGCCTGGGTACAGAGGAAGGTACCGGTGGCGTTGACCGCCATCATCCGGTTCCAGCTCTCGAGCGAAATCGCCTTGAGTGGTGCCGAGTCCGCGACGCCGGCGTTGTTCACCAGAACGTCTACCTGACCGAGCCGTTCCAAGGCCGCTCGGTGGAGCTCCGCTATCTGGTCGGGATCGGAGACGTCACACGGAATCGCCCAGGCCTGGCGATCGGCAGCGCGCAAGCTCGCGGCGACTGCCTCGATCTCGTCCGTGGATCGTGCGCTGACCACGATCCGGGCTCCTTCTCGGGACAGAAGATCGGCAATCGCCGCGCCGATTCCGCGTCCGCCGCCGGTTATGACGACACCTTTGCCCTCGAGGATCACGGTGCCACGTTAGAGGGGCGGCGAAGACACGTCAAGACGAACCGGCTTCGGCCGCGATCACGGCGTCGCGCAGAATGGAGCCCAGCACCGCGATCGTTTCCCGGCCCTCGGCGGCGGTCGCCGCCGCCGGATCACCGAAGTAGGCCTTCGGGCCCTGCGCCTCTTCGAAGCTCCGCTTGCCCTCGCCGATCGCCACCGAGAGCGACGCCGGGTTCGCGGCCAGCTCCCGCTGGATGTCCTCCCGGACCAGGTCCGGGCGCGCGGCCATGACCACCGAACCTTCGAAGCGCCCCGCGTGGCAGGCTCCCGACCTGAACTCCTCGGTGAGCCTCGGTGCCCAGGGCTTGCGGGTGAGGTCCGGAAACGCGAGAACCACGCCTTCGGCCTCCAGCTGCCGGACGGCCTCGTGGATTGATGCCAGATGCGTCGGGTCGAGGTGGGCGTTGGCGATGGCGAGCGTCCGGATGCCGCCGTGTCGCAAAGAGGACCCGATATCGACAATCAGCTCGGTCACGGCGCCGGGTCGAACCGAGAGGGTCCCCGGAAAACCGGCGGCAAAGAGTGCCGAGGTGTAGGCGAGCGCGGGCAGGAGCACGACGCTCCTTCCAGCTTCTGACAGGAGGCCGGCTCCGCTCTCCGCCATCGCCAGGGCGATGATCCGATCTGTTGCGAGGGGCAGGTGAGGGCCGTGGGCCTCGACCGCGCCGATGGGAAGGACGCCGATCGCCGCACCGCCCTTCAGCCCTCGAGCCTCCTCCCAGGTCATCTCGTCGAATCGCTTTACCGGCATGGCGAAAAAGGCTAGCACGCCAAACCGAGGCGCCGCGCTAAGGAAAGGGCCGGAAGGGAATCTCGATTGGGTTCCGAGCTCCGGGGTCGCCATTCGTCGGCTCGGCCGTCTTCTCGCGCTCTTCGAACCGCCGCGCGATGGAGTTCCCGGCCAGATCCTCGAGCCCGGGATGAACCTGCACAGAGTGCTCACCCGGCCGCCACGGCAACGCCGGCAGGAAGCTCCAGCGTGTCCCGTCCTCCGCAAGCACCACCTGGCCTTCGACGGCTTCTCCATCCGGCCCAGCGACTCGAAGAAGTCTCAGCAGGAGCGCCCGATCGAGCGGCTCCGGAAAGACGATCGCAAGCCGGGCCTCGGCGGATTCGGGCACTTCCAGCTGCCACCGGCCAGGATCCGGCGATTGGCGATCGGCGGGGCCGACGCGAAACCTCTTCTCGAAACCCGCGGCCAGCGGCAGCCCACGGGAATCCTCGAGCTCGCGATCGACGACCAGCCTGTAGACCTCTCCGGCTCGAATCGGCGGCCCCATGACCAGGTTGGGTCCGACGCCGCGCTTGACCCGGCCGGGGTGAAAGAACAAGGTCAGGCGCCTCTGCCGGGCGTCCCAGAGTCCGTTCTCGATTTCTACGAAGGGCAGCTCGACTTCCGACCCGGTGGAGTCGAACAGATGGATGTGAGTGGTGACCTGCTTGGCCGCCATCGGAGCCGAGAACTCGAGGTAGAGCCGCAGAGCGTTCTCCGGAATCTCGTCGGCCGAAGGATAGGCAGCCAGAACCCGCGCCGAAGGCACGACGTTCGGCTCCGAGATCGAGAAGCTCAGCAGCTCGCTCGCCGTGCCACGGCCGGCCTGCCCGCTCAAGATGTCGAAGACCCCGCCGTCGAAGCGCGCGTGGTACTCGAGTCCAGCAACGAGCGGGAATCTCGGCGTGAAGCGAAGTCTCGAGTCGTCCAGGCGGTAGAGCCCCAGAACGGCCGGGCCATCGGGCCATGCCGGATCGGTGCGAAGGGACAGGAGCCGTTCCCACTGGTCGACGGTCAGGCTCGCCTCGTCCAATCGGTTTAGCTCCGCCAGTGGCAAACCGGTAACCACCAGGGAGCCCGAGCCGGGATTCCCCTCGACCGCCTCGAAACGCAGTGACGGCGCGGGGGCTCCGGCTTCGCCGAGGGGGGCGCACGAGACCCAGAGCAGGGTCAGCCCCAGCAGACTCCGAACAACGAGCCGCCTCCCAGCCATCTCGATCTCGAGAATCAGAAGTGCCGGGTCTGAAGCGTCACCAGATCGAGCGTCCCTCCCGGTAGCCGCTGAAGGGCGACGAAGAAATCCGGGCTCAGCAGGTCCAGCTGCTGAATCCCGGTTCCGGAATGGGGTTCATAGCTCAGCCCAGCCAGGTAGGTATCGGGCTCCTCCAGAATCTCGCCTTCGAACTCCTCGATCGACTTGGGATCGACGACCATCAGCGGCAGGTTGCTGTTGGCGATCAAGAGCCGGTCCTCACCGCTCTTCTGGTAGACGACCATATCCAGCGGGTAGTTGCCCGAGCCGAACTCCGCGATCGTACGGCCCTTGACGTGCTTGCCGGGCTCGAGATCGCTGACTTTGAAGGTCACGAAAGGCGTGCAGAGATAGGAGGCGAGGACGTGAGACTCGCCCTTTAACCGGTATGGAACGAAGGTCCGGATCGGAGCGTGAGTCTCGAATGCGCCATGGGCGCCGTGAAAGATCTCCAGGGTGGTCGCGGCGGATTCGCCCGCGAACGGGAACGGGATCCTCCACATGGTCGACGCGAACTCCTCGTTGGACAGTCCGGCGACGAACAGGGTCTCGTCGGCGTAGGCCATGTCGGTAATGGTGTCGGCCCGCAGGCTGATGCCTTTCTTCCACATGTGGGTCTTGGCGGCGTCCACCGGGTTCGCAAGTGCGGCGCGGGTGTACTCGACGCCCAACAACGAGACTTCCCGGATGGAACCGTCGTTCTCGATTCGGAGCAGGATGCTGGCGTCGGCGATGTCGTTGGGCAGGAGCCAGCGGGAGTCCCATTTTCCGCGCCCGCGTGAGACCGCCAGATAGACCTTGCGCGACACCGGATGTACCGCCAGATCGTGGATCATGACCTGGTCGGCCGTGGTGCCCAGAGCCGCGCCGATCTTGGTCTCGATGTCCTTGATCGACAGCCCGTCCTTGACCTCGCCGGGCTCGGAGTCTCCGACGTCGATCGCGAGAACCGCTCCCGCTTTGCTGTCACCGATGAACAGGACGCCCTCCGGGCCGAAGGCGAGTGCGCTCATCGAATGGATCTCCGGGGCCCGGATCTCCTCGGCGTTCTCTGTCCCCTCGGAATTCTGGGCCAGGGTGACGGTAGATCCCAACAGGCCCGCCGCCAGTAGTGCCAGGCCGAAGCTGAATACGATGTGTCTCTTCATGAACATGCCTCCGAGTCGTCTTGTCGGTCGCTAGCGGCGCGCCTTGGATACGGTCCGCCACACCAGATAGATTCCACCCAGCACAAGCAGCACCGCCCAAAAGACCTGCGCCGACGGCAGGATCTTCTTCAGAAAATCGAATCGGGCCGCGTAGCCCATCAAGCCCAGTGCGGACAGAACGACGCCGGCCACGAGGAGATTGGTGCTCTCCTTCTTGCTCGCAATCGAGGTTGTGATGAAGGAAAGCCCCAGGATCATCGGGAAGCTGGGCAGCCAATCCAGGATCTTTTTGAAGCTGGTGTAGTTGAGGGTCAGGGCAAACGCGAGAATCCCGAAACCGACCCAGGCCACGGCCCAGCCCGCCGACCGCGGCGCCTTGCTGAAGCCGAAGTAGTCCACCAGCGAAGCCACACCGGCGAACACCAGCAGGCTCGGCCAGAGATCCTTGAACTGCGGGATATTCGCGCCCTGGGCGTTGAGCAGCAACCACAGCCCACCTATGAGAGCGCCTATTCCCAATGCCAGCGATAGTCCGACGCTCTTCCTCTCCCCTGATGCCGTCATCTTGTTCTCCTCCTCAGGTCTCGAGACCGTTTCAGTCGCCGGAGTCTACTCCAAGTGCCGGCGCCGTCGCGTCGTCGGCGGCTTGTCGACCGGCGCGGTGCGGCTCTATGATCCGCAGTGATGCCGAGTCCCGACGAAGCCCGCAACTACTCGGCGCACGCTGTCACGCGCGATGGCGAGCCGCTCACCATCCGTGCGATCCGCCCCGAAGACAAACAACACTTTCTGGACGCTTTCCACTCGGTAAGCAAAGAGACCATCTACTTCAGGTTCTTCGAGCTCAAGGAGGACCTCACCGATCGTGAGCTCGCCTACCTGACCGACGTCGA
Source organism: bacterium (assembly GCA_024224155.1). Classification (NCBI taxonomy): domain Bacteria; species bacterium. The sequence goes on along the minus strand of JAAENP010000385.1, from coordinate 47,760 downwards.
CTTCATCGATCACGTGGCTCTGGTAGCGATCCTGGGCAAGCCTGGCAATCAGGAGGGCGCTGGAGTCGCTCGCTACGTCATCGATCGCGGCACAGACCCGCTGCGCGCCGAAGCCGCCTTCGCTGTAGTGGACAAACATCAGAACAAGGGCATCGGTACCCAGCTGCTCTACCATCTCGCCGACGTGGCCAGAAACGCCGGTGTCGAGGAGTTCACCGGCGAGGTTCTGGGCGAGAACCTCAAGATGATGGAGGTCTTCTTTCACAGCGGCTTCGACATTCATCGCAACGTCGAGTCGGGAGTCATCCATGTCTCCTTCTCGATCAAACCCGACGGCGGCGGGCCGCCCCGACTCTTCGGCGCGCCACCCGAGCCCGACGCCGGCTAGTCCGGAGCCGTCAGTCGAACAGCGCGTTCATCTCGCCGTGCAGGATGATGTCCTGGGCGAAGCCGTAGTTGCCCGACCCCTTGAGCTCATCGAGAGCCCTGCGAACCAACGTCGCCGAGGCGAGGGAGAACAGGCCACCGATGCTGACTCTGCCTACGCCGAGCTCCTCCAGGCGCGGCAGCGGTGGGCAGTTACCGCCGGCGAGGATGTTGATGGGCCCGTCGATCTCGCGAACCAGGGCGGCGATGGTTTCGTCGTCTCGAACGCCCGGCACGAACAGGCAGTCCGCGCCGGCTTCGCCATAGGCGTTGGCGCGCCGCACGGATTCGGCGAAGACCTCAGGGCCGTTCCCCACCCGTAGATAGCCGTCGGTCCGGGCGTTGATGACCAGATCCACACCGGTTGCGCCCGCCGACTCTCGGGCCACGCGAACCCGCTCGACCGCGAGCTCGAAATCCAGCAGCTGGCCACCCCGCGCGTCTTCCAGGTTCATGCCCACCGCTCCCGCCGCCACGGCCCGGCGAACGGTCTCGGCGACATCCTCGGGATCTCGGCCATAGCCGGATTCGAGGTCGGCGGTCACCGGAACTTGGACGGCGTCGGCGATCCTGCGGACCATCGACAGCATCTCCTCCCGCGAGATCTTCTCTCCGTCGGCATAGCCCAGGATCCAGGCGATTCCGGCGCTCGATGTGGCGACCGCGGGAAAATCGGCCTCCTCGACCAGCCGCGATGTTCCGACGTCACTGGTGTTTGGCAGGACCAGGATCTCGGGATCGAGATGGAGTTTCCTGAAGAGCTCGGCCTTGTCTTGCTGCTTCATCGAGACCACCGCCGGAGGTTATCAAGCCGGCACACCCACCTCCCGCCGATCCAGCGTAGGCCTGGGCCGCGTAGATCATTGGGGCGAAAGATCGCCTGCTAGCATGGTTAGAAATGCCTCGAGAGGGCCACCGCCGAAGACTGCGAGCGAACCGAGCCGGACGAGTACAGTCGTTGGCGATTCTGGTCGGCGCCTTGCTCTTAACTGTGCTGGCGACGCCGGTCTTCTGCGAGAACGCCGAGCCGCAGGCCGCCGAAGTCAATCCTCTGGAGCTGACCGCCGAGATGCGCGCCTTTGTCGATCGGCTCGTTCAGCGCGACCAACCGCGCCATCTGCGACTGTTTGGACTTCAGGACGCGATCTTCGACCCAGACGAGGGCCTGGGCGTTGCCTATAGCGACTCCACTACGCACACGGCGGCCGGTACCTTCGAGACCCGCAGCGGCAACTGTCTGTCGTTTACGCTCTTGTTCGTGGCCATGGCCCGGTATGTGGGCCTCCAGGCTCATTTCATCGAGGTCGATGAGGTCACCGGGTGGAGCCAACGCGGCGACGTAGGCGTGAGTCATTGGCATATGTACGCGGAGGTCGAGCTCCCGACGGGCGCCGTACGGGTAGATTTCCTGCCCTGGTTAGAACGACGCTACCGCTCGAGCAGACAGATCTCCGAGGCTCGAGTTCGCGCGCACTACCACAACAACGTCCGCGCCGACGTGCTGACCCAAGGTTTCCCCGGTAAATCTCTGGTCCATTTTCAGAAGGCCCTGCAGCTGGATCGGACCTTCAACCCTGCCAGAATCAACATGGCCGTCGCGCATCGCAGAACGGGAGATCCGGCCAAGGCTGAGGCCGGCTTGCTACAAGTGCTCCGAGATGAGCCGACCAACGCCGTGGCGGCCACGAACCTCGCCGGGCTCTACCTTGCCTCAGGTCGCCAGGAAGATGCCAAGAAATGGCTGAGGCGTCGGGAGAGATTCCTGAATCGGAACCCTTTCCACCACTTTCGCCTCGGCCTGAGCGCCCTTCACGCGGGCGGCTTTGCTCGGGCACGGACACACTTCAAGCGAGCGATCGCGCGGCAGCCCGACGAGCCGGCCTTCTTCGAGCAGTTGGCAGAGTGCCACTTTCGACTCGGCGAGACTCGCAAAGCCCAAAAAAGCCTGCGCAGGGCTCTTCGCCTCACTAGGGATCCCCAGCGCCGGCGGTCGCTCGAAGAACGCCTCGACGAGGAACGGCGTCAGGCCGATGGTAGCTCCTGAGCGGCCCACCGAACGACGACCCTCGCGCTGATCGGGCCGAAGAATGTCGGGCAACAGGCCAGAACAGACAAACTCGCCACGGCCGGTTTGGCCGCTGGCGCTGATCTTCCTGCTCGCTCTCGCGGTTCGGGCCGTCTACTTCGCCGAGCTTCGCGGCTCGCCATTCTTCGCGGTTCTTCTCGGCGACGCCTATCGCTATGACGCCTGGGCTCGGGAAATCGTCGCTGGCGACTGGATCGGCAGCCAAGTCTTCTATCAGGCACCGCTCTACCCCTATCTGTTGGCGCTGGTTTACAAGCTGGCGGGCCCGTCAGCCGGGATCGTACGCCTGGCGCAGGCATTGGGCGGCGCAACCGCATGCGTGCTTCTGGCACTCGTGGGCAAGCGGCTCTTCGCGCCTCGGGTCGGTTGGCTCGCTGGGATCATGCTGGCGCTCTATCCGCCGGCGGTCTTCTTCGACGGTCTGCTCCAGAAAGCCAGCGCCGGACTCCTGTTCTTGACCGCCCTTCTCTACCTGCTCAGTGGGATCGAAAACGGCCGCCGAGCTTCCTGGCTCGTAGCGGGCCTGACAATGGGAGGCCTGATACTCCTGCGCGAGAATGCGATGCTCTTGCTACCGGTGATCGGACTCTGGCTGATTGTCGAGTCCCGGGGAAATGGAATCGCGGCCCTCGGCCGCAGGGCGGCGCTCTTCACTCTCGGAGTCGCGCTGTTTCTTGTACCGGTCGGCCTGCGTAATCGGGCCGTGGGCGGCACGTTTCTGATCACGACGTCGCAAGCCGGGTCGAATTTCTTCATCGGCAACAGTCTCGAGGCCAACGGCCGGTATAGACCGCTGCGGCCTCAGGGCGGCGACGCGCGGGTCGAACGATTCGACGCCAGAGAGCTGGCCGAAGCCGACACGGGTCGCGAGCTGACGGCGGAGGAAGTCTCGGACTATTGGTTCGGCAGAGCACTGGCCGACATCCGATCGGATCCAGGGCACTGGCTTCGGCTGATGCTTCAGAAGTCGCTCTTGCTCTGGAACGCCAGAGAAATCGTCGACACCGACAGCATCGAGGCCTATGGCGACTCCTCGAGTCTGCTTGCAACGCTCGCCGCGGTGTGGCACTTCGGCGTTCTCGCTCCGTTGGCGCTCTCGGGCCTGTGGCTCACTAGGGGGCGCTGGCGAAGTCTCTGGCTTCTCTACGGCATGTTGCTCGCAATGGCGGTGAGCGTTGTGCTTTTCTACGTGGTCGCTCGGTACAGATACCCGATGACGCCACTGCTCATGCTTTTCGCCGCCGCCGCGGTGTTCGAAACCTGGGAGCTGGTCAAACGGCGCAAGCTGTCTGCGCTGCGCCCGGTCGCGGCAGTTCTATTGATCGCGGCCGTCATCACCAACTGGCCCCTGGCGGCGGCGGCGGGCATCGATAGCCGAGCCACGAACTACCTCAACCTGGGCATCACCTTGAGCGCGGAAGGCGACCCGAGGGCGGCGATACCCCAGCTCGAGAGAGCGATCTCCCTCGCCGGGGACTTCGCGCCCGCCCGCCGACAGCTCGGCCGGGCCCTGGTGCGGACGGGCCGCACGGCAGACGCCATCCCGCAGTTCGAGCGGGCTCTCGAGATCGAGCCGGGCGACGCCGAGGCTCACAACCAACTCGGCTACCTGTTGACTCAGGCCGGAAGACTGGACGAAGGGGTCCGGCACCTGCGAGAGGCCGTCGAGATCGACCCGGACCTCGCCTTTGCCCACAACCAGCTCGCGAACGTTGCGGCGAGCCGTGGGCAACTCGAGGAGGCGGAGGCCGCCTATCGCAGGGCATTGGAGTCGGATCCCGACCTGGCCGACGCTCGCTACAAGCTGGGACAGCTTCTATCGACGCGCGACGACGCCGAGGCGGTTATTCATCTAGCCGCGGCGGCCCGTCTTCTCCCCGACTTCGCCGGCGCGCACTATTCCCTGGGAGCCGCGCTCGAGCGCCGGACGCGATTCCTCGAAGCAGCCAAGGCCTACCGGCGCGTTCTGGTACTCGATCCAGGACATGAGGAGGCAGCGGCGGGGCTCGAACGGCTCCTCGCCTCGGGCGATTCGGATAACAATACGAGTCCGGTTCGAGACTGACCGAACCGGGCTCGGATACTCAGCGCCAAGAGCATGACCCCGCGAACCGCACTTCCAGCCCTGTTGGCTCTCTCGTTGTCGCTCGGCGCGGCGGTCGCTCGGCCGGCTCGTGGCCAGGTTCCAGGCGAGTCGGAGACATTCAGCGAAACAGTCCAGGTCAACGTAGTCAATGTCGAGGTATACGTTGCAGACAAGCAAGGGCGACCGGTTTCGGACCTGACGGTCGGCGACTTCGAGATCTTCGAGGACGGCCGACCGATGCAGATCGCGAATTTCGCCAGATTTGTCAACCGAAGGAGATCTTCTCCGGACGCCGGTGAGGCGGCGCCCCCTCCAGCCGCTGACTCGAACCGGGCCCGGATTCCGCTGCTCGAGCCCACCGAAGTACCCGAAGACGAGCGAGTGCGATTGGTGGTCTATATAGACAACGTCAACATCCGTCCGCTCGAGCGCAAGCGCGTCATGGACGAGTTGCGCAGCTTCCTCGTGACCCGGCTCGAGAACGACGATCGCGTGATGGTCGTCTCGTACGACCGGGCGCTCAACGTGCGACAGACCTTCACCAGTGACTTCGGCCTCGTTACCGAGGCGCTGCGGGAGGTGAACGAGGTCAGGGGCGAAGGTGCTCAGTTCGACTCCGTGCGACGCGGTCTGATTCGCCTGCTGGATAAATCCGAAAGCGCCGATCAGGCCTTGATGGCCATCCGGCCGCACGCGGATTCTCTTCTGGATACGCTCAATCGTTCGGTCGACGCGCTCAAGGAACTGGTCGAGAACCTTGCCGGCCTACCGGGAAGAAAGGCCGTCCTCTACGTCAGCAGTGGGCTGCCCATGGTGGCAGGAGCGGATCTTTTCAGTGCCGTCGAGTCAAAGTTCGAGTCCTCGTCGGCGATGAGTGACTTCCTCAACTACGACGCCGCGCGGAGGTTTGAAGAGCTCGGCGCGAGCGCCAACGCCCATGGCATCACTTTCTACACCATGGACGCCGGCGGCTTGCGGCCCAACCTGGCCGGGGCCGCCGAGAATCCGGGTGTGGCCGACGATCGGATGGCAACGCACTTGTACAGTGATCACTTCGCCAACATGCAGGATCCATTGTTCTTTCTTGCCGATGAAACCGGCGGTCGGGCGATCCTGAATCGCAACGACATGCTGCCGGCACTCAACGAGATCGGCGAAGATCTCAACACCTACTACTCATTGGGCTACTCACCTGGTCACTTCGGAACCGGGCGGCGTTACGACATTCAGGTCAAGGTGAAGCGCCGGGGTCTGCGGCTGCGCTACCGCAGGAGCTATCGCGACAAGAACGAGCGGAGCCTGATGGACGAGCGAACCCGAGCGGCTCTCGTGCACGCGGTAGAGGACAACCGTTGGAACCTCGAGCTCGAGATCGGTCCTCCCGAACCGCGCGACGCCGACACTTTTGTCGTTCCGGTTCGAATCAGGATTCCCCTGAAGAACGTCGTGCTGCTACCTCGAGGTGATTTTCATCAAGTGAGCCTCAAGTTGTATGTCGGCGCCATGAGCGACGTCGGAGGCCTCTCCGCGGTCGAAGAGATACCCCTCGGGCTCAGGATCGCAAATGAGAACGCGGAGGCCGCGCGCGGCGAAAGCTGGCTCTACACGCACAGACTTCTGCTGCGGGCCGGTCGACAGAGTCTGGCGATCGGTTTGCGCGATCAGTTCAGCGGCGAGGCTGCGATAGTCACCCGCCTGGTGAGCGCCGGGCGTTGAGCCTTGCCAGGTCGGATGCGACCGCGGCGTTTTCCGGATTGATCTCGAGTGCTCGTTGCAGATGCTCTCGGGCCTCGTCGACCTGCCCGGAGATCACGAGAGATGCAGCCAGTATGTGGTGCAAGCCGTCGTCGTTCTCCCTCAGCGCCAACGCTTTTCGGTAGAGCGCTACCGCCTCTGCAGATCGCCCTTGCGCCGTTCGCAACCGGCCGAGATCGATCCAGGCCTGGAGTAGCGTCGAATCGAGCTCGACCGCTTTGTTGAACGACGCTTCGGCCTGGTCCCAGTCTCGCGCTTGGGCGCTCATTCGGCCCGCAAGGTGGTGAAGAGCAGCTGCTCTCGGGTTCGCCGCCAGTGCTCTCGTGAGAGCTCCAGCCGCGCGCTCGGCTTGGGACGACGCGCTCAAGTCGGTCACCAGCAGCATCCAAGCCTCGATCAAGCGCGGATCGAGATCGACGGCTCTCTCAAGAGCCTCGATGGCAGCCACGGAAGAACCGCCGTCTCTGGCAAACAGCGCCTTTGCCCGCGCCAGATGGGCCGGCGCGATGCGCGAATCGAGGTCCAGGATCTTCTCAAAAGCGCCCAGAGCCTCGGCGAAGCGACCCAGCTGCCCGAAGACAAGGCCCCGGTTGAGCCTCGCCTCGAGGTAACCAGGCCTGAGGGAAATGGCGCGATTGAAGCTGTCGAGCGCCGCATCCAGTTCACCACGGTCAAAGTGGATCTTGCCGACGGTATTGTGCGCCTCGGCAAACTCGGGCTCGAGCCGGAGAGCCCTTCGCGTCGCCTCGTGTGCCTTGTCCAGGCTACCCTTGGCTGAGTAAGAGATGGCCAGGTTGTTCCAGGCCGCGGCGGCCTGGGGATCGAGAGCCACAGCCCGCTCTCCGGCAGCCGCCGCCTCGTCCAGGCGAGACGCCGCTGCCAGGGCTACCCCCAGGAGGTCGTGAGCACGCGACGCTTGGGGATTGAGTCTGACGGCCTCCTGAAGGCTACCGATGGCGGCCCCGTAGTCCAGTCGCTCGAGCTGCACCGAGCCGGCGTTGTAGTAGACCTCCCAATCCTCGGCCAGGACTTCGGCGGCCAGGCGAACGTACTTTTCCGCCTCGCGTTTCTTCCCTGCCCAGATCAGGACCTTGGAGAGGTTCTTATAGGCCTTGGCCTGCGCCTCGTCATCGACCCGGGCCAGAACGGCGGCGCGAACGCTCTCGTCGATCGGCCCGGCCCAATCCGCGGGCAGGCTGACGAGCCCCATCTCGCTCATTCGCTCGACCAGAGCGCGTGCCAGAACGCCGTTCCCCTCGACCGTCGGGTGGGCGTGGTCCAGGAACAGCTCGTCGCCCAGATTGGCGTGCCCCGCCGTCTCGACCATGCGCTGCTTGAGGAGCGCCCGGAAATCCACCAATGGAGCTTGGCCACGGCTCGCGGCTTCGAAGACGAGCTGGTTCGTTCTGGCGAGAGCGCGGAGCGGGCAGACGTCTTCTTCGATGGCCCGGGCAAAGGATGTCGCAGCCTCGTCGAAGAGCCCGAGCGACTGTAGCGCTCGCCCCAACTGGAAGTGACTCTCGGCGTACAGTGGGTCGATGGACACCGCGGCTGCCGCGGCTTCCCGCGCTCGTTCGCCCTCGCCCGCCGCGAGAGCGTCGGCGGCCTCGACCACGAGCTCGGCGACTCGAGCTCGCTCGTCTGCCTTCAGCTCATCGCTATGCTGACTCTTGAACGGTCCGAAGTCCTTTTCGTTGACTGGGATTGAGGCCAAGATGACTCGCGCACCCACGGAGCTCGCCAGATCGATCATGCGCTGCAGGTTGAACCGGTAGTGATCGAGAACCTGCTCCTCGAAGCCATCGTCGCGGAAGTAGTAATTCAAACCCGCCGAGCTCTCGAGCAACTCCTCCACTTCCCCCTCGAGCTCGTAGGCTCGGCGTGCTCTGGACGGACGTCGCTCGACGACCTTGCGACCGAGCGCTACAAGGCGACTTCTCTGCAGCAGAAGCTTGCTGCGGGTGATTGCCTTGGGCTCATCTATGATGTCGCCGTAGGTTCGTTTTTCCAAGAACTCGTTGTGGCCGGAGAGAATGATGAAGAGATCGGGCTGGTAGTCGATCAGCTCTTCCATCAGCTTGGCGACCCGATAGCTGGCGTAGGAGATCCCACCGGCATTGATCACCTGCCATTGCCTCTCCGGAGCCGCGGCCTTCAGATAGGTCCGCAACCAGCCTGAATACGAGGTGCTGTCGTCGAACGGCCGGCCGTATGTGACCGAACCGCCCAGGGTGAAGATCCTGAAGGTCTCCGGGGTCTTCTTTCGGTCGAAGGCTTGATCGTTGAAAAGGGAGAGCTTGTTCCTCGCCGTCCGCATCTTCCCGGTCTCGCCCTCGCGCTCGAACAGTCTCAGCTCGCTGGCAAAACCGACATATGGATCCCTCTCCACCACGATCGGCCTGACACCAAGAAGCGCGAGCACCACCTCGGCGAGCCCGAGAAAAAGAGCGACTGTCACAGCGGTAAAGGCAACTCGCTTTCCCCGAGAGATCGGCGTCAGGTCCTTTCGTTTTCGAGATGATCTCGGCATGTCGTAGGCCCTTCGAAGCCTCGAAAGTCAGTGCCTTGACTCGCGGTCAGGCAGTGGCCTCGACCAAGATTCTAGCTCGGCCTCTTGTGCGGCCATTGCCCGAGCGGCGCCGACACCCTACCGCTTGCCCGACGGCCTCGCACCGGCCCACCATCTTTGCTAGCCTTGCGTCGCTCTCCGGGTTCCATGCCGACAAGAATTCTCGGCCTCTCCGCCTTCTACCACGACAGCGCGGCCTGCCTGGTCATCGACGGCAAGATCATCGCCGCGGCACAGGAAGAGCGATTCAGCCGAGTCAAGTTCGACGCGGACTTTCCGCGCCGAGCGATCGGCTACTGCCTCGAGGAAGGTGAGCTATCGAGCGCCTCCGATCTGGACGCCGTGGTTTTCTACGACAAGCCGATTCTCAAGTTCCAGAGACTGCTCGAGACCTATCTCGCCTACGCTCCGAATGGCCTGCCGTCGTTCCTCGAAGCGATGCCGCTGTGGATGCGAAAAAAGCTCAGGACCCGCGATCTGCTCCGGCGCGAGCTCGATTTCGAAGGACCGATCTACTTTACCGAGCATCACGAGTCTCATGCTGCGAGCGCGTTCTTTCCCTCGCCGTTCGAGGAGGCGGCAATCGTCACTGCCGACGGTGTCGGCGAACGCGCCACCGCATCGATCGGGGTCGGCCGTGGCAACCAGATTTCGATACTCGAAGAGCTTCACTTTCCGCATTCCCTGGGGCTCCTCTACTCCGCCTTCACGACGTTCTGCGGCTTCAAGGTCAACTCGGGCGAGTACAAATTGATGGGACTCGCGCCCTTCGGCGAGCCCAAGTACGTCGACCGCATCCTCAACGACCTGGTGCATCTCTACGACGACGGCTCACTGCGCCTCAACCTGAAGTACTTTGCCTACTGCACGTCTCTGCGCATGACGAATCGACTCTTCGCCGAGCTGTTCGACGGTCCCGCCCGCCTACCCGAGGCCGCGATCACTCAACGGGAAATGGACCTCGCGCGATCCGTGCAGGCGGTCACCGAGAGAGCCATGCTCGGCATGGCAAGGCGCGCACGCGCGATGACCGAGTCCCCGAACCTGGTCCTCGCGGGTGGGGTCGCTCTCAATTGCGTCGCGAACGGACGCATCGTGCGGGAGGGTTCCTTCGACAACGTCTGGATCCAGCCTGCGGCCGGTGATGCCGGCGGGGCCCTGGGCGCCGCGCTGTTCGTTCACCACCAGCTGAACGGTGGCGGGAGGAAGGCCGATGGCCAGAACGATCGGCAACAGGGCTCCCTTCTCGGGCCCGCTTTCAGCAATCGCGAGGTGGCCGCCTTCCTCACCGAGCGCGGGCTCGACCCCGCCGAGCTCGACGATGAGGGGCTGGTCGACCGGGTGGCGGCACTACTGGCCGAAGGCAAGGTGGCCGGCTGGTTTCAGGGGCGCATGGAGTTCGGCCCTCGTGCCCTGGGCGCTCGTTCCATTCTCGCCGATCCGCGACGCGCGGAGACGCAGACCGTCCTGAACCGGAAGATCAAGTTCCGGGAGTCGTTTCGGCCCTTTGCGCCGGCTGTTCTCGTGGAGCACGCCCCGCAGTACTTCGGGCTCGACGGCGACAGCCCCTACATGCTTCTGGTGTGCGGCGTCGATCGGCGGCAGCGCCGCTCCGTTCCCGAGAACGCCGAACAAGACGCAGCCGGCCTCGAGCGCCTGCGCCAAGTTCGCTCGACGATACCCGCAGTCACGCACGTCGATGGATCCGCGCGCGTCCAGACCGTTGGCGCTGAGGCCCAGCCTCGATTTCGAGCGCTTCTTGAACGCTTTCACGAGCGAACCGGCTGCCCCGTGCTGGTCAACACGTCCTTCAACGTGCGCGGCGAGCCGATTGTGCGCACACCGGCGGAGGCCTACCGCTGTTTCGAGCGAACCGATATGGACTTTCTCGTTCTCGGCTCGTTCATCGTCGAGAAAGACCCGACCCGGATCGCGCGGACTCGTTGGACGGCTCGGCAATCTAGCGAGGCAACGTCGGGCTCTGCCCCTGACACGGTAGAGCGAGACGCGCGGCGCTTTGGTCTCATTCTGGCGGTTGTGCTCATCGTTCTGGCCGTGCTGGCTGGCGTCTTCGCTCATCCTGGGCGCGCGCGCGTCGCCGGAGCGGCGGCCGCTGTCGTAGCTCTCGCGAGTCTGCTGAAGCTCCCGGTCTGGACCCTTGTCTACCGGCTCTGGATGAGGCTTGCCGAGAGAATCGGCAAGGTCGTTTCCGGTGCGGCTCTGGTGCTCAGCTTCTTCTTGGTGGTGACTCCCTTCGGTCTGTTCCGGCGCATGGTCGGTCGACCCTCCCTCGATACGCGATGGCCGGGTCAGCGGCAGACGAACTGGCGTCCGAAGCAGACCCCCGCGGAGGGCGACGACCGCTACCGTCGCCAGTACTAGTGGCCTGCTTACCCGGATAACCGTGGGGGGTGAGCTGATAGCCTGTCACGGCCATGTTGTCGTTGCTCAAAGAGTACTGGCAGTTCCTCAAGCAAGAGAAGAAGCGTTGGATGTTCGCGCTCGTGCTGGTGCTGCTTCTGGTGGGTGCCCTGGTGACGGCGACCTCGAGCGCCGTCGCTCCCTTCATCTACGCACTGTTCTAGTCTGCACCTCGTGGGGAGCCTCGCGCCATCTGTGGTTCCGCCGCTATTCCGGGAGCGACCGGGCCTGTTGGTCTGTCCTCTGTGTAGAGCCGTTCTCGAGATCGTGGACAACGGCGCCCAATGCCGCCGCTGCGGCGAACCCTATCCCTGCAACTCCGGGATTCTCCGGCTCTACCGCGAGGAAGAGTACGACCCGACCAACGCCGTCACCGCACGGGTCAAGAGCTTCTATGAAGGAACGCCGTTTCCGGACTACGAGAGCCTCGACAGCGCAGCGAGTCTCATTGACAAGGCCCGGCGGGGCCTGTTCGCGCGGGTGCTCGATGACCAGGTTCCCGCCAACGCAACCATTCTGGACTGCGGATGCGGAACCGGTCAGCTGACGAATTTCCTGGCCCTGACCCCGGATCGAACGGTCGTCGGCGCCGACGTCTGCGGCAATTCCCTCGAGCTCGCACAACGCTTCAAGCTCGAGAATGGCATTGACAACGCCACGTTCGTGCAGATGAATCTCTTTCGAGGGGCACTCGCTCAATCGAGTTTCGATCTCGTTGTCGCCAACGGAGTTCTGCACCACACCGCCGATCCGCGAAGAGGATTCACTGCGCTGACCCGCTTGGCCCGCCCGGGTGGCTACGTCCTCGTGGGTTTGTACAACACCTGGGGCCGGCTGCCCACGGATCTGCGACGACTGGTGTTTCGGTTGATGGGAAACAGGAGCGAGCGCTGGCAAGGCCTCGATCCGCGATTGCGAAAGCCCGAGTTGGGTGAGGCGCGCCGCCGCAGCTGGTTCAACGACCAGTACCGACATCCCCATGAGACCAAGCACTCGATCGGAGAGGTGTTGGGCTGGTTCGTCGAAGACGGAGTCGAGTTTGTCAATGCGATTCCGAAGGCGACGGCGCTCGACAGATTCACGGCCGATGAGCGGCTCTTCGAGCGCAACCCCGCGGGTAGCGCACTCGACCACGCCCTGGTGCAGCTCGGCATGGCCCTCGGAAGCGGTGAGGAGGGCGGTCTGTTCTTGGTAATCGGCCGCAAGAAGGATGGTCCTGAGTGACGTCTCCGCCGCCGTTCTCACGAGCTCACAATCTCGCGCCGCATGTCGTGGCCTGGTCTCTGCTGGTGGTCACGACTGCTCTGCTGTTCGTTTCGTCCTTCGAGAGCTGGGGGGAACCGATCATCGATCTCGGTCGAGATCTGTACATCCCATCCCAGATCCTCGAAGGCCGGGTTCTCTACCGCGACCTGCTCTACAACTACGGGCCCGCCGCGCCCTATCTACTGGCGGCCATCACCGCTCTTTTCGGAGATGCCCTCTGGGTTTTCGCGGCATGTGGCGCCCTCACGGGTGTGACCGCCATGGTAGGCCTCTATGGGGTCGGTTGCGCCCTGGGTGGCCGCGGATTCCGAGGTGCCGCGGTGGGTTTTGCCTCGGCGTTTCTCTTCCTGACTCTGAGCTTCTTCACCAACTCGACGGGAGGCGCCAATTTCGTTCTCCCCTACTCGTTCGCGGCCACCTTCGCCGCCGCCTGCTCGATGGGGTCTTTCTTGCTGCTCCTGCGCCACCTCTATGGCGCTCGGTCGCCGGTCTCGCTGAGCGGCAGCGTCCTCCTGCTCTTCGCTGCCGTACTTTCCAAGCAGGAGATCGGCCTCGCGATCGCGGCCGTTCACCTGTTGGCATGGTGGGCTCACCGCATGCCTCGGAAAGCCATCCTCGGCACTCTGGCCTCGGCAGCGCTCGTCGCCGTGCTGTTTCTCGCCGCGTTCGCGCCCCGGGAACCGCACGGCGATCTCGAGGCTCTGCCCGAGCACGGTCTGTTCTCGGAGAACCTGACCAAGTTCGCCGGTGACTCTCAGAGCGCCGACTTCTTCAAGTCGGTGAGCGGCTTCGACAGGCCCCTGGAGAATCTCGTCCGCACGCTCGTGCCTGTTGGGAAGATCGCTCTGGTCTTGATCTTGGCCGGGGTGGGCGTCGTCGCGACCCGGTTCTTCGAACGCCGTTACCTCGGCGTCGTGAGCGCGATCGCGCTCGTGGCGCTGAGCGCCTTCTTGATCTGGCTCTGGGCGGAGGTGCGGCTGTTTCAGGCGACTCCCGTTGTCGCGATCGTGGCGATGGTGGGTTCTCTGGCTCGCGATCGCCGGGATCCAGTGCTCTTGCTGGCGGCGTTCGCCTTCCTCTCCGGGCTCCGGGTTCTCCTGCAGTTTCATCCGATGTGGTACGGCTTCTATCTTCTCGTGCCGAGCTATGCTTTTGTCGTGTACGCGCTCGGCGTTCGACTTCCGGCCGCTCTGCCCCACCGTTTTCTGGACCGGCGTGCGACGGTCGCGGCGCTGGCGGCGCTGGCTCTGGTACTGGTCGGGCGTTTCGAGATGGCGATGTCGCGCTCCCATGCGGAGAAGACCAGCACCCTGATTACGGCTAAGGGCATGATCCGTGACTATCCGACCGGGCGCACCGAGTCTCTCAATGAGTTTCTCGACTACGCGGCGACCCGACTCGCACCGGAGAACCCGACCATGGTCGTGCTGCCCGAAGGAGTCAGCCTCAACTACTTCACCGGTTTCAAGAATCCGACCGCCTATTACCTCCTTACGCCGGTCGAGATCGGCTCGATCGAGGTAGAGCGGCGCATGATCCGGGAGCTCGACGCCACCAAGCCCGACTACCTGGTCACGACCTCCCGCGACCTCAGCGAGTACGGACGCCGGGGTATCGGACTCGACTACGCCATGGAGCTGGGGGATTGGATCCGGGCATCCTACGACCTGGAGCGTGTCTTCGAGGCCGACGAGAGCGAGGCTTGGCGGGTGCTGCTTCTCAAGAGGAGGTCGGGCGCCGCGTCGCTTCCCGACTCGGTCCCTCCCGGCTCGCGAGCAGGTTGTTGCCCAGGATGAACTGCTCCAGCCCCTGCGCGATGAGCTCGTGTCCGATCTCATTGGGATGAGCGTCGTCGGTCGCGACCCAGAGCCGAGACAGATCCTTCCAGCCCTGCTCCGCCATCAAGCGCTGGTAGGGATGGAAGAGATCGAGGACCTCGAAGCCCCTGTCGACAAGCGCAGGGATGAGTCGGCCATGGAGCAGGCGGTAATGCTCGCCTTCGAGCGGCCTTTGCTCACTTTGCAGAAACGCGTCGAAGATGACGGCGACGGCCGGAATCCCGCGGCGAGCCGCTTGGTCGGCGATCCGGCCCAGCTGCTCGAGATGCCGATCGTAGAGTGGGCCCTCGAGGGCGTAGTCTCCGAGGAGACGGTGCTCGCGGGCAAGCGGCGTCTCTCGTCTCTCGATCTCGCGGGCGATCCGGACTCGCCGCAGTAGGAGCCTGACCAGCGCGGAGCGAAGAGGATTGTCGCCGTAGGCGGGGTCCAGGTAGCTTGCCGGCTTCTCGCGGATTGCCGGCTCCCAATCATTGTGATCGTAGTGCAGGATCAGCAGGTCGGGCTGCGAGGGCAGGGCCCAGCGCTCGCAAACAAGGCGCTCCTGTTCGCTGTTGTAGCCGGGGACGCTGTAGTTGCGGACCGCGACCGGCACGCCAAGATGCTCTTCCAAAGACCGTCTCAGAACCTCCGGGTAGCTGACCTCGAACGGCACTCTCCATCCGAACGAGGTCGAATCACCCAGGACCGCGATTCGAAGAGCCCGCTCGGGAACCGGTCTCTCGCCGGCCTCATCGACCCGGTAGGGGCCGAGCTCACTGATCGCGATCGCCTCCAGCTCGTTCCAACGCAGCCGCACACCCGAAGAGAGCTCGTAGACCAGTCCGGGGACTTCGCTGGGTCGGGTAAACGCTCCGAAGTTGGTCGCGGCATTGCGCTCGGCGATGAGGTCGGGATCGAGCTCGCGCCTGAAGAGCACTCTGGCAGCGAGGTCAAGTAGCAACAGACTAGAGAGCAAGCTCAAGGCGGCGAGCAGCAGCTTCGGGCCGACGCTCCGGCGTAGGGACCTTGCCCACGGACTTCGGTCGACGCCGGGAGTGGTGTCTTGCTCGCGCATCTGTTTCAATGGTGTGTGACCGAGAAATGAGGTACCTCAGCCTAGCAGCGGTCTTTCTGGTCTCGGCCGTCTGGCCAGCCGAGATCGTAGCCCAGGCAGAGCCGTCGCAGCCAACGAGCGGGCCGCGTACGGACCAGGCCAAGGTGGTCGTGCTGACGTTCGACGACGCGGTTCGATCGCACTTCACCGTGGTTCGCCCGATTCTTCTGGAGCACGGGTTCTCGGCGACATTCTTCGTCACCGAAGGCTTCGATTTCCCTTCCAACAAGCGTGACTACATGAGTTGGAAGCAGATCCGGCAGCTGCATCTGGACGGGTTCGAGATCGGCAACCACACGCGTGACCATCTGGCGGTCAGCGAGCGCTCCCTGACCAGGCTGAGCGAGCAGATTGAAGCCGTTAACGAAAAGTGTAGACAGCACGGTATCCCCGAGCCCGTGAGTTTCGCCTATCCGGCCAACACATTCCATCCGAAGGCGTTGCCGATTCTCGAAGCCGCTGGATTCAAGTTCGCCCGCCGCGGTGGTTCGCCGGAGTATCCGTATGAGGGCGGTAAGGGGGTCGCGTTTGCTCCGGGACGGCACCATCCGCTGATGATTCCGTCGACCGGTGATGCACGGCCGGAGTGGACCCTTGACGACTTCAAGGCAGCGCTGGCGCGAGCCGGTGACGGAGAGATTCCGGTCTTCCAGTTCCACGGCGTCCCCGATCGACGGCATCCCTGGGTCAGTACGCGACCGCACCGGTTTAGGGAGTTCATCACCTACCTCGACGGCCACGGGTACGCCGTCCTGGCGCTGAGGGATCTCGAAGCCTATCTGGACGGCGCCAAGCTCGCCGCACCGCCGTAGCCCTTGCAGCTTCCATTGCGATGGCGTCGGCTAATGAAAGGCCGGTCGTGTGCGCCTCGGAGCGAGCCTCTCTTCGCTCGCGGAGAGGCGGCACCGGCGGCCTGCACTCGGTGCAGTTCGCCTCAGCGGACGGGTCCTGGGCTGTTGTGCAGCAAAAAGGCGAGAACGGCCTTGGCTACGAGCCGGTGCCCTTCCGGCGTCCAATGAAAACCATGCCCTGGGTAGCGATAGCGCTCGTCAATGTGAGTCAGGTCAAAGAAGACGACGCCCTCTTGCTCGAAATGGCGTCTCAAGCTCGCGCTCTCGTCGATCAGCCCAACGGCAAAGCTGGCACCCTTCGACTTGACGAATGTGTCCATGGCGCTGATCAGATGCGGAGTCACGTCCTCTCGGTTGCGCAGGCGCGGAAAGCGGTCGGCAACGGTCTTCAGGACCTTTGTCCACACTGAGGCCCGCGGAACCGGTACACCGTGCAGCTCGAGTCGCCCCTGCTTGAGAATGTAGTAGGGCTTGAAATAGGCCTTGTAGTTGAAGTTGACCGAGTTGTCGAAGACGTCGGTCTCCGAGAACATGTAGATCACCGCGTCCGGGTCGTAGCGGTCGAAGAACCTCTGTAGCAGCAGATAGCACTGATCGGTGCCGTAACCGCTGACACCGAGATTGAGAACTTCGATCGCGTCGAGCTCGGCCTGCAGGAACTCGGTAAAGCGCTCTCCGACTTCGACGTCGTAGCCCCAAACGAAGGAGTCCCCCACGAACACGATGCGCGGCTGTGTCTTCTCGAGAGCATGGGGCTTGTCGCGAAAGCCCATGGCGTTGTGAGCGATCCGGATGGTCCGCGTTCCGGTGTAGCTGACCTCGTTGCCGGCCTTGGGGAACCAACCGAGCTCCGAGTCGTATCGGTAAGCGAGACTGCGCTCATCGCGCACGCGCTCCGCGGGTTCCTGGCCCAGACAGACCGTGGGCACAGCCAGAAGAGCCGAAAGGAAGACGGCGGCCGTGAAGGCTCTTGAACGCCACTCCATGCCTACAGAATACTGAATTGAGCGAATTGAGTATTCTCTAGCCCCTATGATCCATGGCAAGCGAGTGGTCACCGTGCTGCCGGCCTACAACGCCGCGAAGACCCTTCGGCAGACCGTTGAGGAGATACCGGCTGAAACCGTGGACGAGGTTGTCTTGGTCGACGACGCCAGCAGCGACAAGACGGTGGAGCTGGCACGCGGCCTGGGCCTCGTGACGGTGGTGCATGAACGCAACCGGGGCTACGGCGGCAACCAGAAGACCTGCTACCGGGAGGCCTTGGCGCGGGACGCCGAGGTCGTCGTCATGCTGCACCCCGACTATCAATATTCACCCAAGCTCGTGACCGCCATGGCGTCCATGGTCGCGATCGGCCAGTACGACGTCGTGCTGGGATCTCGGATCCTCTCCGAAGGCCTCTTGAAGGGCGGCATGCCCCGGCATCGCTATGTCGCCAACCGGATCCTTACCCTGGTGCAGAACCTGCTATTGAGCATGAAGCTCTCCGAGTACCACACCGGCTACCGGGCGTTCTCCCGTGAAGTCCTGACCAGCCTCCCCCTCGAGAAGAACTCGGACGATTTTCTGTTCGACAATCAGATCCTGTCGCAGGCCATCTACTCCGGCTTTCGCATCGGCGAGGTCTCTTGCCCAGCCAGGTACTTCCCGGACGCGTCGTCGATCAGTCTGCGCCGCAGCGTCGTCTATGGCCTGGGCGTGCTCTGGACCTCGGTGCTCTTTCGTCTCAACCGCATGAAGGTGGTGCGCAGCCGATTGTTCTCCCAAGGGGGTCGCAGCTTTGATCGAAGCTAGCGCTTCGAGCCGCTCCGGCTTGATCGGGTCGATGACACTGCTGGCCCTGCTCGCCGGCTGCGGCCGCGATGCGCCGGTGAGGCCCCACAGTGAGCCTGTCGAGAACACCGCCAGCCCTGCGTCGGCCTACCCCGAGGCGCACGCTTTCCCATTCCGGGACATCACGGCGGCGACCGGCATCGATTTCATCCACGACAAGGGTGCTACCAAAGACAGGCATTTCCCCGAGACCATGGCCCCGGGCGTGGCGCTTTTCGACGCCGACGGCGATAGTGATCTTGACCTCTACGCGGTAAATGGCGGCGCGCTGGTTGCCACCGCCGATTCCGCCCGGCCTCCGAACCGGCTCTACCTGAACCGAGGTGATGGAAGGTTTGTCGATGCGACCGATGCTTCGGGTGTCGGCGACTCCGGCTACGGAATGGGGACCGCGGTCGGTGACTATGACGGCGACGGACGGCCCGATCTTTATGTCTTGAACTACGGTCCCAACGCCCTGTATCGAAACCTCGGCGAGGGCCGGTTCGCCAAGGTGGACGTGGGCGTCGACGACCCGTTGTGGAGCGTGGGCGGCGCCTTCCTGGATTTCGACCGTGACGGCGACCTTGATCTCTACGTCGTCAACTACCTCGACTACGACGCCGGCCGGGAGACTCCCTGCAAGGCCGGGACTCTCACGATCTATTGCAGCCCGGAGATCTTCTCGCCGGCTCGCGATCGGCTCTACCGGAACGACGGCGGGCGATTCACCGACGTTTCCGAGTCAGCCGGCATCCTTGCCGACGGCCGTGGGATGGGACTGGCCGTGGGCGACATCGAAGGCGACGGGTATCCGGACCTCTACATCACCAACGATCGTTCGAGGAATCACCTCTATTGGAACCGCAACGGTGTGCTGTCAGAGGGCGGCACGGAGGCCGGCGTGGGCTACAGCATGGCCGGGCAGGTCGAGGGCGGGATGGCCGCCGTCATCGGGGACTTGACCGGGGACGGCAGGCAGTCCATTTTTGCGACCAATTTCCAGAAGGAGCCGAATCGCCTGTACACGTATGCCGGCGAGGGCTTCTTTGACGACGCGACCTACCCGAGCGGCCTGGGCTTTCCGTCGAACGAGAAGGTGAGCTTCGGTATGGCGGCGCTGGATGTGGAAGGCGACGGTGACCTGGACCTGGCCGTGGCCAATGGCCACGTCTACGACAACGCCGAGCAGTTCATTCGCGGATCTTCATTCGCCATGAGCGATCAGCTCTTCCTCAACAAGGGGCACGGCGAGTTCGAGACCTTGGAGTTCCCGGGCGCGCCTCTGTCTTCGAGGGGCGTGGCGAGCGGCGATATCGATGGTGATGGCGACCGCGATCTGGTAATCGCCAGCTCCGGAGACCGGCTTCGGGTTTGGCGCAACGACGCGGGGACGCCAAGGCGGTTCGTCGTCTTGAAGCTCCGGGCCGCGGACCCCAACAGCTCCGCCCACGGCGCCCGGGTCGTGGCCCGGTTGAACGGACGATTCCTGCTTCGCGAGTCCCACGGGGGCGGAAGTTATGCGTCCCACAGCGACACAGGTGTACATCTGGGCCTTGGGGATGAAGCCACGATCGGGCACCTCGAGATTCGGTGGCCCGATGGCTCGATGGAGGCGACTCGGGACGTCGCCGGCGGCCAGTGTCTGCACTGGCGCCAGGGCGAGGGCATCGTCTCGCGGCATTCTCTCGTGAGCGTCGAGGTGTCGGATTGAGGGCTGCGAGCGTTGGAGCCCTCGTCGTCGTGGGTGTTCTGTTAGCTGGCCTCACTTCCCCACCCCGGTCCGCGAGCGACATCGCCGGGCGGTACCGCGACGGTGTCGCGGCCTTCGAGAGGGGCCGAGTGGTCGAGGCACTGGACCTCCTGTCAGCCGTGGCCGCTCAAGATCCCGCCTTCGAGAGGGTCCAGGTGATGCTCGGCCAGGCCTGTCTGGCGGCGACCCAGCTGCGCTGTGCCCAAGATCACTTCGAACGCGCTCTGGCGGCCGAGCCCGGTGACGGCCACGCGGCCCTCCTGTTAGGACTGACTCTGTTTCAGTCCGCCCGCTACTTCGAGGCCGAGAGGGCGCTAACCAGGGCTCGCCGGCTGGCACCCGGCAATCCGCATCCACTGATCTATCGAGGCCTGTCTCTGCTCAAGTTGGGGCGTCCCGAGGAAGCACTTGGTGACATCCAGGCTGCCCTTGCCATGGTGCCCGCCGACGCAGCTGCCCGCACCGCCCTGGCCGAGCTCCGGCTGGCCCGGGGAGACTTCGCCGCCGCGGAGGAGATCGCCCGGGATCTCGTCGCGCTGGCACCGCTGTCCCTGCAGCCCAATCTCCTGCTGGGCCGGATTCTGTTGCAGTCCGGGCGCCCTTCCCAAGCGGTTCCGGTTTTGCGGCGAGCGCTCGATCAAAGACCCAGTCGATCCGAGACTCTCTATCTTCTGTCGCAGGCCTTGCTGCGCAGCGGAGAGAGTGAGCCGGCTCGGCGTGCACTGCAGCGCTTCGAAGAGCTCAAGACGGTCGAAGACAGGGTTCGCCTGCTCGAGGCTGCGATTGCCGCCGACCCCAGCGACATCGAGCCCCGATTGGAGCTGATTCCCCTCCTCGTGGAGCACGGCAATCAGACGGCGGCTGCAATCCATCTGTCGTATCTGCGCTCGGCCGCGCCAGGGGATCCACGTGTGCCGAGGCTCATGAAGAGCCTCAAAAAGAGGTAGCATTCAAGGGTTTGGATCCATTGTTTTGAATCAGGAGGCCTTGCCGGCGAGTCGTTAACCCGGCAAACGCTCTAAACACCTCATTCATTGCACCTTATAGAGATCCTTACATAAACCTCGTAGGGGTGTGGAACTTGCAGCTCAAACGTCCGTAGTTGACTAAGTACCTTTCGCTATGCGAACGTCCGTCCGAAGCCAATTCCGAACAAGAAGAAGGAGGTCCCATTGAGGCGCGTACTCTTTAGCATGGCTCTGCTGGCCGTCGTCGCCGGTGCGGCGTTTGGCCAGGCGCAGCGGGGCACCGTAACGGTCACTGTCGCTGATGAAGACGGCAGCAGGCTACCCGGTGCAAGCGTCGAAGCGCAATCCGATCAGACCCTCACCCGCCGAGTAGCAGTAACCGACGCGGCCGGCCAAGCTGTCCTCGCGGCTCTAGACCCGGCCACTAACTACGTGGTGACGACGACCCTCGACGGTTTTGCCACGGTCAGAAGCGGAGGGATCGTGGTGCGAGCCGGTCAGGACGTCCCGATCACGATCGTGCTCTCTGTTGGAGCCGTCGCGGAAGAGATCGTCGTTACCGGCGACTCTCCGATCGTCGACGTCACCAGCGCGGTAACCGGCCAGGACATCACCCTGCAGTTGACCGAATCGCTGCCGACGCAACGCAGCTACCAGGACTATCTGCAGCTCGTTCCGGGCGTTCAGGCGCCGGTCGAGTATCAAGGCCGGGGGCTCAACCCGGCGTCGCGCTCGGGCATCAACTACCGTGACCTTCAGGGTGAAGTCGGTGAGTCGCGAGACAACTACTACTATTTCGAAGGCATCAACGTCACCGATCTCAAAGATGGCGTTGGCCTCACCGACCTCAACACCGAGATCATCCAGGAGCAGAGCGTTCTTACCGGCGGGCTTCCCGCCGAATACGTCGGCGCCCAGGGTCTGGTCTCGAACGTGATCACCAAGAGTGGCGGCAATCAGTTCACGGGATCCGTCAACTACTACATCCAGAACGACAGCCTGGTCGAGTCCGACAAGAACTTTGAGGACCAGGACTTCGACATCACCGACGCCGCGGTCACCTTCGGTGGACCGCTCGTCCGCGACAAGGCCTGGTTCTTTGCCAGCTTCCGCAACGTCAACCGCGAGGACACCATAACCAACGCCCAGGGTACGCCACTTCGCACCGTCGAAAGGGACTCCGACCAGAGCTTCTTCAAGATCTCGTTCGCGGCTACCGACAAGGACCTCTTTAGTGGCGTCTTCCTGGACGACCCCACCGACGTCACGGGCCAGGCCAATCCGAACCTTCAGAACAACCGCGACTTCGGCGAGGAGCGCGGTGGCGAGCGAACCCTGCTGAGCTACTCGCGGGTGTTCGCCAATGCCTCCCTCGAGCTCGGCTTCTCCGAGCACGAGGGCGATCTCAACAGCATCTCTGCGCTTCAGGAACCGAGAAACGACGTCAGCTTCCGCTCGGGAGACCCGTTTACACCCTTCGTTGACGAGCAGCTCGGCGGCGACGGCAACAACGACGGCGACACGCGCGGCACCGAGAGCCTTCGCGGGTCTCTCGAGTACCTGTTCGACAGCTCTTGGGGTGACCACTCGATCAAGTTTGGCTTCGACTTCGCCGAGGCTACCGAGTTCGAGGACGAAAACTACGTCGGCGGTACCGGGGGCACGAACGACTGGACCTCGCTCGACACACGTTACCTGGGCCAGAACATCTCGAACCAGGACATCGTCGAGAACTTCACGACCGTTTTCTTCGACGCACTGACCACCGACGACTACGTCGGGTTCATCGAGGGTCTCGACCGGCTCTCGGCGACCGATCAGGCCACGGTCTTTGCGGCCTACGACACGAACAACGACGGCACGATCAGCCAGGCCGAGCTCGCCGCGAACATGACCTACAATTCGACCGCCGGCAATCCCGACGGCCTGATCAACTACAGCCGTCGCCAGCAGACCGCCTCGGGAGCCGCGACGGGCTTCATCGAGGGCACGACCTACTACCTCCAGGACAACTGGCAGTGGAAGCGTTGGAGCGTCAACGCCGGTATCCGTACGGAGGAATGGGAGCAGTTCGCCGACACCGGCGAGAGTGCCTTCACCTTCGACAACGAGATAGCGCCTCGCGTCAGCGTGGCCTACGACCTCAGAGGGGACGGCAAGGAGCGCCTCTCCTTCTACTACGGCCGCTACTACGATCCGATTCGGCTCAACGCGACCGACTTCGTCGGCGCGCTTACCTCGCGCGTACTCGAGGAGCAGGTGTTCGTGGACCCGATCGGTCAATGGGTCAACTACCGGACCCGCGGCGGCGTTGCCGAGGGCTTCGATGGGTTCTTCGCCCCCGCCACCGCGACGCCCTACACCGACGAATACCAGGTCGGCTACAAGCGGGACATCGGTCGCAACATGAGCTTCGAGGGCAACCTCATCATGCGCGAAACCCGGGACATCATCGAGGACTACAGCCCCACGCTGTATAACGACGATTACCCGGGCCCGGTCGATGACCCCGACTCCCTCTTCCTGGGTCTGGACTTCTTCGGCTTCACCACGCGTCCGAACGCGAACTTCCTGCTCATGACCCTGCCACCGGGGAACTTCCGCGACTGGGACGGCATCGAGCTCATCTTCCGCAAGCGCTACAGCGACAACTGGCAGATGATCGCCTCCTTCAACTATGCGGACGGCGAGGCCAACACCTCTTCGGATTCGAACTTCGACTTCGCGGGTGATGTGCTGTGGCTCGATCCACGGGCGCCGAATCTGGAGGGCACGACTCCCGGGCTCGTCGAGCAGCTGGCCAAGGTCGCCGGTTCGTACAACTTCGATAACGGCTTCCAAGTCGGTGGCTCCTACCGGTGGAACTCCGGCGCGATCGTCAACAACACTTTCCTCGCGTCTCGGCGCTACCTGCCGAACCGCGTCGACACAGCCTTCGATTTCGCTGGTATCTCCGATCGCTGGGTAGCACCGGACTCCGTCGGACAGCTGGAGATGCCCTCGTTTGGGATCCTGGACACCCGCCTGGCCTATCTCTGGACCGGCAGCGGACGACTCCAGGCCGACTTCTTTGTCGACATCTTCAATATCCTGGACGATCAGAAGGCGACTCAGATCGAGAGCCGGGTGGCTCAGCCGAATTACAGGGAGGGCCTGCGGTTCGTTCCGCCCAGGAGATACTTCCTCGGCGCGAGGCTACGCTTCTAGCCTCGCTCCGTCCCGTTCCGATCACGCGAGGGCCTTCGGGCCCTCTTTCTTTTTGCCCTTCATGGCCGGCGCGCAAACTGCCATCGGCCTCCGCTCGTAGTGATCCAGAGGCCCCGATACCGGTGATAGCCTCAAAACAGCGAGAGCCCGAGATGAACCGACGCCGCCACCTATCGATCCTCCTCGCGCTCCTTGCGATTGCCGGTATCGCATCGGCCCAGGAGACAGATGTCACCCTCACTACGCGGCCCGGGGCTTTCTTCGAAACGGTCGACGTCAATATCGTCAATATCGAGGTCTTCGTCACGGACAAGAGCGGCCTGCCGGTTACCGGTTTGCAGCGCGAGGACTTCGAGCTCCTTGTGGACGGCGCGCCTCGGGAGATCACCAACTTCTATACCGCGACTCGCGGCCGCCCCGCCGCCTTCTCGTCTCCTGATCGGGCCGAAGACCTCCAGGCTCCGGCGCTTCCCGATGTGCCCGCTCGCGTACCTTCGAACCAGACGCTCTACCTTGCGGTCGTGGTGGATAACGAGCACATCCGGTCGGTCAACCGCGCACGAGTTTTTCGAGACCTGAGGAAGTTTCTCGCGACAAGGCTCGAGCAGGGCGCCTTCGTGACGATGTCCAGTCTCAACCCCGAGCTCGTCATTCACTCGGACTTCGTCGATGATCCACGTGCTCTCGGCGCGATGCTGGACGAGCTCGAGCGCGCCGCCGACCGGCCCCGGATCAACGAGATCGAGCGCAGGCAGATCCTGAGTGAGCTCTCGACTACCGGCCGCATCTACAACCGGGCCGACTACGCCGAGGGGCGAGTCGCCTTTGACTCACCGGATCTCATCAATCGCATTCGCGCCTATGCTCAGATCGAGTTCAATGCCAGCCAATCGACTCTGAGGAATCTGAGTCGAGTGGTGAGCTCCCTCGCCGGCGTCGAGGGCCGAAAAGCCCTCCTCTACGTCAGCGAGGGGATCGTCAATCGGCCCGGTGAGGAGATGTTTCTGGCCTGGAGCTACCGCTACGGTGACGGTACCCCGGCCGCGCAAGGCCTCAGGAGCGTCGGCTCCGACACCGACTACTTCCGGGAGATCGGCCGGTTCGATCTGATGCCCCAGGTTCGTGAGCTGGCGCAACTGACCAGCAACGCCCGCGTCGGTTGGTACACGATCGATGCCGAGAGCGATCACGGTGCGACTTTGAGGTCCGCCGCGGTCGGCGGCAGCATCGCCTCGGAGACACTGGATGTGCTCGAGGCCAACGTCCGGGAACCGGCCGAGCTGATCGGTGAGCTCACGGGTGGCCGCCGCATTCAGGCCTCGACGAGCTTGGAGCGCGACCTGGCGGCCATCGACGATTTCGACACCTACTATTCACTCGGTTTTGCGCGGCCGAGCGGCAGCGAGGCAGGCGTTCACGATGTCCGTGTGAAGGTCCGGGGCAAAGGGCTGAAAGTCCGTCATCGGGCGAGCTTCCAGCTCAAGTCCGACGATGATCGCATGGCGGACGCCACCGTAGCGACTCTTCTCTATCAAAAGGCCGAGAATCCGCTCGGTCTCGTCCTCAGGCCAGGAGCTCGGCAGGAGCGAGATGACGGAGACTACATTCTCGGTGTCGAGGTACAGGTCCCCCTCCGAAACATCGCCTTGATCCCTACGGATTCAGGCACTCACGTGGCTCAGCTGTCGCTGTACGTGACGATCAAAGGGCCCGACGGTCAACCGCGCCCGGTCCAGAAGCTGCCGTTCTCTGCGGCCATTCCGGACGAAAAGCTCGAGGAGGCGCTAGGGCACTCGACGCACTACACCTTGCCGGTGGTCATGCGCAGAGGAGACCAGCAGATCGCCGTCGGGGTCCGCGACGAGCTCGGCTTCGTCGACTCCTTTCTTCGCCTCGAGAT
Organism: bacterium; assembly: GCA_024224155.1. Taxonomy (NCBI): domain Bacteria; species bacterium. Next base: position 21,726 of record JAAENP010000385.1, on the reverse strand, counting down.
CACCGGATCCGAGACGGGCTCATAGCCCGAGGCTAGACTCCGGCCCGAATCCGCTCCAATCGCTCGAGAAGAGTCCGCCGCTCGGCCTCGTCCGAGGTCAGCTTGAGGGCTTTGACGAGACTCTGCTCGGCCTTCCCTGACTGCCCGATCCGCGCATACACGCCCGCCAGCTCGACGTGAAAGTCCGACTCGTCGGGCGCCCTCGAAATAGCGCCCTTGAAATGCTTGACGGCCGCCGCATTGTCACCGTTTCTCGTGGCCTCGACGCCCAGGCCGAAGTGGTGGAAGGGGTTCCTCTGCCGGTGTCGCTCGACCCTTCGCTCGTAGGTTTCGACTTCATCCGTTCGTTCGAGCTTCCGGTACAGAAGCGTTAGGTTGACCGCGGCCGTGGTTTCTGAAGGATCGACCTCGAGGGCCTTCAGATAGCTCGCTTCGGCGCTCTTGAAGTCGCCCGCTTGCCGGTAAGCCACTCCCTGGTTGACCCAGACCGGGCCGAGTGTGTCGTCCAGGGCGCGAGCCGTTTCGAAGTGAGCGAGGGCACGATCGATGGCGCCGTCGGCGAGTGACTCCGCTCCCAGGTTGTTGTGGTAGTGCGCCAGGGCCCGCTCGTCGCTGATTCGTCGCACCAGGCGGTAGCGCTTGTTCTCGCCAGGCAGGAAGTCCACTCGTACGCGGCCGTTCTCGAACTCCACTTCCGCGAACATGTGCCTGTTGTTGGCCACGAACTTGCCCCGCCGGTCCCAGGTCAAAATCTGCGCCACTTCATTGAAACGGGCTTCGAGGCCTGCATGCCTTGCCATCGACACGAACAGCATCGTAAACGACAGGCAGTTGCCGCTGCGGGTTGCGAAGGTCTCGATCGGACTCTTGGTGTGGCTGTTGCCGTAGGTAATACCGAGTCCGTCGGGGTCGAACACCGCGTTGATGAGCGCTCGGAGGGTTCCTCCCGGGTCGTCCTTCGATCGAACACTGGCATCGACGAACTGTTCGATCTCCGGACTGAGTCTCAGGATCTCGGAATTCGTCGATGGGAGGCCGGCAGCCAGCGCTCCTTCCGGCTGCGCTCCGAGCCAGGCCAGAGTCGCGATCAGCCCGAAGAAAAGGAGCCTTGATCTCGTCACCGGCTGGCGTCCTGGGCCGCTCCGCACCAGCTACTCGAGAAAACCCAGCATTTCCCGGGCGGTTGCCGCGTCGGCGTCGGTTGGCGCCATCTCGAGGAACTTGCCCAGATGTTCCTTGGCGAGCGAGTTCTCTCCCTTGTTCACGTGGTAAAGGCCCAGCATGTAGTGGGCCTTCGCGAGGCCAGGATCTATTGCCAGCGCGGTTTCGAGGAGCGGCCGGGCCTCCTCGGCGCGGCCTCCGTTGAAGTACTCGGCACCGCGCTTGAGGAGATTGGCGGCGCCGTATCGCGGGTCGAGTGCCGAGAGTTGAAGCAGGATCTCCGTCGCCCTGTCGCTCTGGCCCAGGCCGTTGTAGGCCTCATAGGCGACTTCGAGAGAGCGGCTGTCGTTGGGCTTGAGAGCCAGCGCGGTCTCGGCCACCTCGGCCGCATCGGCTACCTCTCCCCGTTTGAGAAGGAGGGACGCCACCGCATGCTGGGCGTCGAAGAGGTTGGGGTCGAGCGCCGCGGCCTCCCGAAACTTGGACAGAGCCGTGTCTAGATCTCCCGCCTGATAGGCCTCCCCGCCCTCGTTGTAGACCAGTCTGGCGTTGGCGGCATTGTCCTGCGCCGTCTTTAGCGCTTCGGACGCCACTCTGGCCTCCTCGTCTCGGCCCAGAGCGCGATAGGCTTCATACTGCACTTCCAACGCGGCACGTTCTCCCGGACGTAGAGCCAGAGCCCGCTCCGCGTGGGCAGCCGCTTGTTCGAACTTGCGCTGATTGAGATGGACGCCGGCCAGGGCGGCGTGCGCTTCTACGAACTCGCCCGCCTCGGCGATGGCCGCCTCGAACTTGGTCCTGGCGGTCTCGAGATCACCGGCCTGCAAAGCTACGAGCCCCGCGTTGTACGCCAGAATCGCCGCGTCGGCGCCTACCATCGGTGTCTCCAGGGCCGCGTCCTCTTCGCTCACCTGGGCTCGATGCATGGTGAACGTCTCCCTCATGACCTTTGCCGATGTACCACCGATGACCTGTTCGAAGCTCTGATAGCCGGCTCGGACGAACAGGTACCTGTAGTCGTGATGCGGCTGGTTGAAGGTCACGTCAAAGGTGCCTTTCTTGTCGGTCGTCTCCACCGCACGAAAGGTAGGAATGTCCTCACACGTGACGGTAATCTGGACACCCTCCAGGGGCCTACCGGCGTCGTCGACCACTGTGCCACGCATTCTGCCGACGGCCGCGAGCACTCCTCCGGTGGAACCCAGAAGAACCAGCGTCAACGCGGCCAGAACGTATCCGCTCTTGTGATTCATGCAGAGAAGGCTATCAGAGCAGTATTCCGGTGAACCGCCGCGACGCCCGCTACCGCGGCGTCTCGCCCGAGCTCTCGAACCGCCCTTGAATCTTGACCCCATACAACCGCGTCGGCGGGGCGACGAACACTCGAAACAGGTACTTCTCGTCTCTGGGTAAGGAAACCGTGAAGTCGCTCAGTAGGTCGAACCTACCGACCTCCCGATTGTTGCGATCCACCACGTGCAGATAGCCCTCCTTGGGAGCCGGATTCATGCCGAGCTGGAGGCGGTAGTCACCGGCCGAGAAGAAGTCCTTGAAGACCGCAAACTGCCAGCGCAAGGTGTACTGCAGCGGCTTGCCCGGTCCGTCGCGACGCAGATCCGGATGGGAGATGAAGGTCGCCTCGTCGGGCAGAAACAGGCGCTCGTCGAGATATCGGGGCTCGTCCGGCTCGAGCCGGTAAATGGTCAACCGCGGGCCCGAAGTGAAAGCGCTGGGCTCGAACTCGGCGACTTTCGGGAACTCGAGCATCTCGAGGTAGCGGCGCTTGTACTCCTCCTGATACTCACGGCGAAACTTCTTCGCGCCCACGAACCGGGCGTAGGCGGGTTCTGCCAGGACGAGATAGTCCCATTCTCCGGACTTCATCTCGGCCGGAGTCACCCAGGCGGCGAACCGGTGGCTGACGGAGGCGTAGTTCTCGCTCGGTTTCGGTGCGTAGCGCTCGCGGATCAGCGAAGCTCCTTCGGGGATGTTCTCCTCGATCCAAGTCCGGGCGATCTGCCGCGTTCCGGGACGCGTCTGGCTGATGCTCCAAGAGGTCGCTCGCCAGGCCGGGAGGGCCAGGGCGATCAATCCCAGGGCCGTCCCGATGCTCTTGCGCCCCCCTGCCCTGCTGATCGCCGCCGCGACTCCGGCTCCCACTAGAATCGCCAGAGCCGGCAGCGCCGCCTGGAGGTTTCGACGCACGACCATGCTCATCGAGAAGATCAGCGTCAGGTATACTGCCGGGAACACGGCCATGAGCAGCCACCGCCGGCGCTGGTTGGGAGCTAGGAATGCCAGGCCGACCAGGCCAAGGGCGACCGCCGGCCAGCCGAAGTTGAAAAGGAGCTTGCGGACGTACCAGATCAGACTGCTCTCGGGCTGGACTCCTATCCAGCCGCCGTAGGCGTACTGCCGGAACCCGAAGAAGACGTCGAGCCCCGCGCCTCGAAAGGCGATCTTCGGGTACACGAGCAGTCCGGGCATGACCGCGACCATCGCCCCGAGTGAAGCCAGGGCCGCCCAGAGCAGCTTCCATGACCAGTTTCGGAGCCGGATCCGCCAGTAGAGCCAGACTGCGAAGATCGCGACGGCGACCATGCCGCCGGGGTACTTGCTGGCGGCGGCCAGCCCGGCCGTCACTCCCGCGAACAGGTAGTCGCTCAGCACCTCCCGCTCCAGGAGGCGCGAAACGAAATAGAGGGTGAAGGCGGCGAAGGCGGCCGCCGGTACGTCGGCGATCAGCTCGTGCGCGACACCGTTGAAAAGCGGAGAGAAGACCATCAGAGACCCGGCAAGGGCCGCGGCGGGTAGCGCCTGAACGCGTCCCGTCGATGGCTGCAGGGCGCCCGTGGGTGCGCCGGCGACCCGGTAGGCGGCGCCAAACACCGCCCCCGCCACCAGGGCCGAGAGCAGCGCGTTCACGCTCATCAGCAGGAGACGCTGCACGCCATAGCCCTCGATCGTGTCGTAGAACACCTCGAACAGCCAGGTCAGCGCCATCGGGAAGAGGTCGTAGAACCAGATTGCGAATGCTCCTGCGTAGTAGAGAAAGTGGCCGTAGTTGAAGGTCTTCGGGATCGGCTCGCCACGGTTGATGAGTTGGGAGACCTCGTGGAACACACCCTCGTCGCCGATCGGCCGGTCCATGAGCTCGAAATCGAGCCCCACGAACTGGACTGCGAACGCCGCGACGAGAAGGCCGGCGAGAACGAGCGCTCGGTTGCGCTTCGGTCCACGCGGCGAACGCCAGAGGCCGAGGGCAGAGCTCAGCAGGAACGCGAGTCCGGAAGCCAGGAAGACCGGGGTCATCGCGCGCGCCAGCGCGTGGCTCTTGAAGAATCCGCAGATCTCGAGCAGCCAGACGGCCGCGAGTAGCGCCCCCGATACCAGGGCGAGTCGGCGCAAGAGAAGAGATGCCGGCGTTTTCACGGCGCTCAAGTCTAGCCCGCCTCTACCAGAGCTCGTCTACTCGTAGCGCAATGCTTCGATGGGGTCGAGGGCCGCGGCCTTGCCCGCCGGGTAGATGCCAAAGAAGACACCGACCAGTGTCGAGAAGCCGAACGAGAGTGCGATCGCCCAGAACGGGACATGGGCCGGCGGCCAATCGCCTGGGAGTATCCCCGCGACTCCCGCGCCGATCCCGTAGCCCAGGCCCAGACCGATCGCCCCACCCAGCGCCGACAGCGTGACCGCCTCGATCAGGAACTGGATCAGGATGTCCTGTCTTCGCGCCCCCACCGACTTTCGAATGCCGATCTCGCGGGTCCGCTCGGTCACCGAGACCAGCATGATGTTCATGATGCCGATACCCCCGACCAGAAGCGCTACCCCCACCACCGCGCCGACCACGGCGGTGACATTGCCCAGGATCGAGTTGACCGTGGATAGAAACTCGTCCTGCAGCACAACCTGAAAATCATCGGGCTCGTCGGCTCCCAACTTGTGACGTCGCCTCAGAACCTGGATGATTCCCTCCTTCACACGCTCAACAACCTGGGGACTCTCGGCCTGAAGCCGCAAGAGCACTTTGTCGGCCGCGCTCCGGCCGAACAGCATCAGAGACGTGTCGAACGGAATGAACACCAGATCGTCATTGTCGAACCCCAGCGATTGGCCCCGCTCCTCCATGACTCCGACAACGGTCACCGGAACGGCGCCGACATAGATCTCCTGCCCCACCGGGTTGACTCCCAAACGGAGCTCGTCGATCAGCTTCTGCCCGATCACTGCCACCTTCCGCCGCTGTTCGAGGTCGATTCGGGAGAGAAAGCGTCCGCGCTCGACCGTGTGGTTGCCGACCTCCGGCCAGTCCTCGTTGACACCGAAGACGGTGGTGCCGTGCTGCCGATCGCGATACTTGACCTGATTGCCGCCTAGGATCAGCGGAGTGATGAGCGAGATTCCCGGGACCTGCTCCTGAATCGCCAGGCCGTCTTCCCAAGTCAACTTAACCTGCCGAGAGATAAAGATCCCACCGCCCCGGTTATCGACCAGAGGGTTCACCGCGATGAACGTCGCTCCCACGCCCTGAAGTTGAGACGTGATCAGATACTGCAGTCCCTGGACGATCGACACGACGGCGATCACCGCCGCCACGCCGATGATGATGCCAAGTGTGGTCAACAGCGAACGCAGCTTGTTCGCCCAGAGGGCACGAAACGCGATGCGGAAGTTCTCGGAAAGAATCATCGGCTCGAGACCTGCGCGCTTTCCCTCGTGGCCCGATCCTCGAGCACCGCACCGTCGCGCAACATCACCTGGCGCTGGGTGTGCCGCGCGATGTCGGTCTCGTGAGTGACCACGATAACCGTGTTCCCGGACGCGTGGAGCTCATCGAAAAGGGTCATAATCTCTTCCGAGGTGCTGCTGTCGAGGTTCCCGGTCGGCTCGTCGGCCAGTAGGATCGAGGGTCGATTGACCAGCGCGCGGGCGACCGCCACGCGCTGCCGCTGGCCACCCGAAAGCTCTCCCTGATCGTGTGTCATCCGATCCAGTAGGCCGACTCGCTCGAGGGCCTCGATCGCCCGCTCGCGCCGCTCTTTGCGCTTGGCGCCCGCATACACAAGCGGCAGCTCGACGTTGTGGAGCGCGTCGGTTCGGGCCAGGAGATTGAAGGTCTGGAAGACGAAACCGATCTCCCGGTTTCGAATCCTTGCGAGCTCGTCGTCGTTCAGCTCCTCGACCGCGGTCCCATTGAGATGGTAGGAGCCGGAGGAGGGCCGATCGAGGCAACCGACAACGTTCATCAGCGTCGACTTGCCGCTTCCCGAGGCACCCATGACAGCGACGTACTCGCCGCGCTCGATCGAGAGGTTCAAGCCATCCAGGGCGTTGATGGTCTCCGAGCCCATCTCATAGACCTTGCTCACGTCTTCGAGATCGATCAGGGACATCAGGAGTCTTCGTCGTTGTCCTTATCGTCTTTCTGCAGACGCACGTCGTCTTCGTGGTCGAGGTCCTTGAGCGCCCGGTAGGGTCCCGTGACCACTTTCTGTCCTTCCTCCAGGCCGGCGATGACCTCGGCGTGGGTCGGGTCGGTGAGACCGGTCTCGACCGGGACCTGGCGAACCCTGTCCTCGTCGTCGCCCTCGAGGAGAAAGACGACGGGGACCTCCTCCTCGGCGGCTTCGGGCTCGCCGTCATCGCCGAGCGGAGGACGATCGACTACCGCCTGAATCGGCACCACCAAGACATCCTCCTTTTCGGCCGTTCGGATCTCGGCGCGAACCGACATCCCGGGCCTCAGAGCCGGATCAGGTGCAGCGAGAAGAACCTTCACCTTGAAGAACGTGACATCGGGCTGAGAGCGCTTCTCGTAACCCGAGCTGCCGATCTCGACCACACTCCCCCCATGGGAGGTTTCTGGAAGTGCATCCACCTTGAGCTCCGCCGTCTGGCTGAGCTCGAGGAATGCGACTTCGGTCTCATCAACCTCCACCTCGGCGAGAATCTCCGACAGATCGGCAATGGTTCCGATCACCGAGGCCGGGTTGTTCATCGTCCCGGAGACCACGACTTCACCTTCCTCGGCATTGAGCTCGATTACTCTTCCCGAGAGCGGCGCGAAGATCGTCGCCTTGGAAAGATCGTCCTTGGCCTTGTCGAGCGCCGCCCGGGCCTGCAGCACCGCTTCCCTGGCCTGCTCCAAGCCCAGCTCGCTCGAGTTGTACTGAAGCTCGGCCTGTTCGAGTTGCTCGGCGGAAGCAATCTGTTCCTCGGCGAGGCGTCGCATCCGATTGAGCTTGAGCTCGCTGTCGCGCAGGTTGATCTCGGCCTGTCGGGACCTCGATTGAGCGATGGCCAGCTGCGCCGCAGCCGAGTCCCGTGCGGCAGTGAAAGCCTCGCGCTCGAGCTCCAGAAACGGCTCGCCGGCTGCGATCTCGTCGCCCTCCTCGACGTACAGCTTCTCGATCTTGCCGATCACGTGCGCGGAGATGTTCACCTTGACCCGGGGGTCGATCTCTCCGCTGGCCTTCACCAGGCGAGCGATACTCCGGCGCTCGACCTCGGCCCCGTAGACCCTCGGGCCCTTCTTCTTGCTGGTGGATTTGAGGCTCGCAAAAACCACACCGCCCAGCACCAACACCACCACCGCGCCGATCAGAATCCGCTTCATGCTCGAGTCTCCTCTATCGATCGGCGCAGCCCACGAGTCGGGCCTAGCCCCGCAAGGCCGAGAGGCCAACCTTTCCGAGCACGTAGACCACCCAAAGCGCAATGACGCCGCCGGCGGCCGCCCCTCTCGACACCTTCGAGACCACTCCGTAGCCGATCACCAGCAGGGCCAGCGCCCAGAGCGAGAACAGATCGAAGCTGGAGAGCAGCGCGACCAGGGCAGGGCCGGCGCCCTCGGGGGCAAAAGCGCCGAGGTTCGACGTCAAAACGCTGCCGTCCTGAAGCTCCTCGAAGCCGAATTCGTCTTTGCCCAGGATGACCGGAATCGAGAGCAGGCTCGCCACGGCTCGAGGCATCATGCTGTGCAGAATCACCGAGAAGCTGCCCAGGAAACTCAGCTCTCCGCCCAGCATCTTGAACAGCACCATGAAGACCAGCGCCAGCAGCAAGTAGACCACGGGCTGTCCCACCAAGCCACCACCGATCATCAGGGCCGGACCGGCCTTCTCCTGAATGTCGATAATGCGCTCCAGCTGTTCTTCGGGAATCTCCCGATCCTGCGCCTCCAAGGAGTCTCGAGTGACCTCTGCCCAATCGATCTTGCCCATCATCGTGATCCCGGAAACCAGACCGATGACGATCAGGACGACCAGCGCGACCGCCCAGGTCGGCTTCCCGGAGATTGCCGCGAAGGTCTCGACGGGCGAGACCAAGACCCCTACCAGCCGCCCGAAACTCGACTCTTCCATCGAATCCTCCCTTCGGGGCCGGCTACGGGTCAGGCGTCGGGATCCGCGATCTCCACGCCGCTCTCTTCGGTCAACCGGCCTATCGCCCGATAATACTGCACCAGCGCCTTGCGGTAGCCGGTGATCGCCGCGACTTCACGACTGCGAGCGCTGGTCAGATCTTCCTGGACCTCCAGGATCTGGAAGCTGGTCGACATACCGTTCTGGTAGCGCTTCTGCTCAGCCTCCAGGTTTCTCTCCTCGAGTCGTCGCGAGACGCGAGCGGATTCGAGAGCTTGCCTGGCGGTGTCGACAAGACGCACGATCCGGCGAACGGCCGTCGAGACCGCCAGCTCGAGGTCCGCGAGCTCCGCCTCGCCTCGCTCGAAGCCTGTTTCGGCGAGCGCCATCCGTGCCTTGGCGGTGCGATTGAAGATCGGATAGGCCACGTTCACTGCCGCACTCCAGCCGTCGAAATCCCCGCCCCCGGCCTGATCAATGGCGTCGCTGTAACCGCCCTCCTGCTCGCGTATGATCTCGCGCGTAAAAAAATCGCGCTCGCGCAGATCGCCACCCAGGCCGTTGACGCCGTAGACGACGCTCAGGTCGACGCGCGGTAGCTGCTGATTCCGAAAGTAGTCGATGTCGAGATTCAAGTCGTTCTGCGCCAGCCGCTTACTTCGCAGCTCGGGCCGCTCCGCAAGAGCGGTCTCAATCGCCTCCGCGATGTCGATCGCCACCTCGTCGCGCTCGGGGTCGGTCTCGAGGACCAGGTCGAGCGTCCAGAGATCCGGGTCCTTGAGATTCATCAGCTGACGCAGGACGTCCTCGGAATCCCCGACCAGGCCGCGTGCGCGAATGATCTGCTCCTCGCGAATCGCGATGCCGGCTTCGCTCTGTACCAGCTCGAGCGGCGCCAGCGTACCGACGTCGACTCGAATCCGATTCTGCTCGTGGAACTGGTTGGCCAGAGCCAGACTCTCCTCGGCCACACCCAGTTGGGCGTTGGCCTCGACCAGGTTCCAGTAAGCGTCCTCGATGCTCTGCAGTGTCGCGATTACCTCGGCCTCGAAGTTCTCCCGGCTGATATCTAGGTTTGTGCGGGCGATGCGGATGAAGCGATTCGTGTTCATCTTGCCCAGATCCCGCATCAGCGGCTGGCTGAAGCTGAGGTCAAAATCGACTCGATAACTGGGGTTCAGGTTGGCGAAATCGGAATTGCTGGTGGAGCGGCGGTTGTTCCAGTTCACGCTCCCGGTGCCACCACTCTCGAACAGACGATTGACGCCGAAGTTCCAGTTCTGACCCTCGTTGATCTGCACGTCCGCACCGTCGAGAAACGAGACCGAAGGCTGGGTCTCGTCGAACGCACCCAGGTCCACGGTCAGGTTGGGATCGTAGATGCCCTCGTTCTGCCAAAGCGTAAGCTCCGCCTCTTCCTGGCGGAAGCGCTCCACCACCAGCGATAGGTTGCGTTCGAGCGCCAGTTCTCGCGCCTCGTCGAGAGTCAGCAGGAGCTTGCCGTCCTCGATGCGAAGGTCCGGGTTGTCCATTCCCGCCGGGATCTCCGGGCTGACGGTGGCCGCGGGCGCGACCGTGGCGAGGCCCGCCACCAGAATGAGACCGAATATGGCCGATCGACTGCTGAGCTTGATCATCCCTTCGCTCCTCTTTTCCTTCGGAATTCGCGATCGAAACCAACGCCGGACGAGGGTGTCCGTCGCTGTTCTGTCCTACGTAGTATGGTTCAAAAGGTTCCAGTGCCGCCAGTCTTTTGGGCGCCCGACGAATCCAGACTACCGGGAAAATGACAGGCCGCCGCGTGACCCGCCGGAGTCCGCGCAAGCAGGGGCACCTCGCTGCGGCAGCGCGACTCCGCGATCGGGCAGCGAGTGTTAAAGGGACAGCCGGGCGGGGGGTCGGTCGGGCTGGGCGGCTCTCCGGGGAGAATGATTCGCCGGCGGTCGGTGCCGGGCTCCGGAACCGGCACCGCCGACAGCAGGCTGACGGTATACGGGTGTTGCGGATTGCCGAAGACGCTTGCCGTGGGGCCCTCTTCGACCAGGCGCCCCAGATACATCACGCCGACCCGATCCGAAGTTTCCGAGACCACCGCGAGATCGTGGGCGACGAAGAGCATCGCGAGGCTCAACCGCTCCTGAATCTCCTTCAGCAGGTTGACGATCTGTGCCTGAACCGAGACATCGAGCGCGGACACCGGCTCGTCGGCGACGATGAACTCCGGGCGCGGGGCGAGTGCCCTCGCGATGCCTACACGCTGGCGCTGCCCGCCCGAGAACTCGTGCGGAAAGCGCCTCTTCGCCGAAGCCGGCAATCCGACCATGTCGAGCAGACGCTCGACTTCCCTCTCACGCCCCGGCTTTTCGACGATCTCGTGGATCGCCAGCGGCTCGGAGAGGATCTTGCCGATCCTCATCCTCGGGTTGAGCGAACCGTATGGATCCTGGAAGACCATCTGGAAATGGCGGCGCCGGCGCCTCAATTCGGCGGCCGGCATGCCGATCAGCGGCTCGCCCCGAAAGAAGACCTGGCCCGCATCCGGCTCGACCAGGCGGATGAGGCATCGCCCCAGGGTCGTTTTGCCACTGCCCGACTCCCCTACCAGCGCGTAGGTCTCATTGGGCACGATCTGCAGATCGACGGTCCGCACGGCTTGGACCTCGGCCACGGTGCGCTGCAAGACGCCCCGCTTCACCGGGAACGACTTGCTCAACTCTCGGGCCTCGACAAGCGGCGCGGTCTCTCGGGCGGGCGTGGGAGGCCCAGCGGAGGGCCCCGCGGTGGATTCAGGCAACAGGCTAGCTCCCATCAAAGAGAAAGCAGCGCACACGGCGCTGGTGCGCGATGCCGTATTCGGGCGGCACCTGCTCCCTACATCGCTCCATCACCTCGCTGCAGCGCGGGTGAAACGTGCAGCCCGGCGGCCGATTCGAAGCCTCCGGGACCTGTCCGGGGATCGTGATCAGACGGCCGCTACCGGCTTCGCCGCCGAGCTCGTCGAGGCGCGGCAAGGCCGCGAGCAGGCCGCGGGTGTAGGGATGTGCGGGGTCGGCGAAGAGGGCCCGGACCGTGGCCTCCTCGACCACGTCGCCGGCGTACATCACCACGACCCGATCACAGGTCTCGGCAATCACCGCGAGGTCGTGGGTGATCAGGAGGACGGCCAGCCCGAGCTCTTGCCGCAGCCGTTCGAGAAGCTCGAGAATCTGCGCCTGCACGGTGACATCGAGAGCCGTCGTCGGCTCGTCGGCCAGTAGGAGATCGGGCTGCGAAGCCAGGGCGATCGCGATCATCACCCGCTGGCGTTGGCCGCCGGAGAGCTGGTGCGGATAGTCCTTGAGCCGCCGGCGGGGCTCCGGCATGGCGACCAGCTCCAGCAACCTCTCGGCCTCGTCACGGGCCTGCCTGCGCGAGAGATCGCCGTGCGCCCTGATCGCCTCGCAGATCTGGAATCCGACCGTAAAGACGGGATTGAGCGCGGTCATCGGCTCTTGAAAGACCATCCCGATCCGGGCACCGCGCACAGAGCACATCTCCTTTTCGGAGAGCGCCATCAAGTCGTGCCCCGAGAGTCGGATTCGACCTCCTTGGATCTTGCCGGGTGCAGGAACCAGCCGCAGAAGAGCCAGCGCGGTCATCGTCTTGCCCGAGCCGGATTCCCCCACCAGACCCACGAACTCGCCGGCCGCTACGTCAAAGGACACTCCCCTGACCACGGCCGCCTGGCCGCCCCGATCTGGGAACGAAATGGTCAGGTTCTCGACCGCGAGTAGCGGCTCGCCGGGCCTCGCCTCCGCCGGTGCCGAGGGCGCCGAGCCGGCCGAGGGGTCAGCCGGCACGGCGATGGAGCCAGCCTATCGTCAGAGCAACTCCGTAGCCGGTCGCGCCAAAGGTGCCCTTTTGACCGCGCCCAACGTAGGCCGGGCCCGCTATATCGAGATGAGCCCACCGCGACGTGCTCGCGAAACACGAGAGAAAGGCGGCCGCGGTGGAGGCGCCTCCCCAGCGTCCACCGACGTTGCAGAGATCGCCGTGGGAGCCCTTGATTTGGTCGACGAACTCGGGCCACAGTGGCAGACGCCAGAGCCTCTCGCCGGCTCCGCCCGCCGCCTCGAGAAGCTCCTCGGCAAGCTCGTCGTTCGGGCTGAAGAGACCCGCTCCCGAGTGCCCGAGCGCGACCACACAGGCTCCGGTCAGGGTCGCGTAGTCCAGAAGAGTGTCCGCGCCCTCTTCACTCGCCAGCGCGAGCGCGTCGGCGAGTAGCATGCGACCCTCGGCGTCGGTGTTGAGAATCTCGACGGTCTTGCCGCCGTAGCAGCGAACGATGTCGCCCGGACGATAGGCGTCGCCATCGGGCATGTTCTCGGCGAGGGCCACGTACACCCGGAACCTGTACGGAAGGTCGAGGGCCGCCGCGGCATCGGCGATGCCGAGCACCGTGCAGGCGCCGGACTTGTCGAACTTCATCTCGTCCATGCCGGCCGAGGGCTTGATCGAGATGCCGCCGGTGTCGAAGGTCACGCCCTTGCCGACGAGCGAGATCCGTTCCTCGCCATCGCCCCATTCGAGAATCACCAGGCGGGGAGGCTTTCGCGAGCCCCGGCCGACCGCCAGAATACCCCGCATTCCCCTTTTCTCCAGCTCCTTCGGACCCAGCACCTCTACCTTGATGCCGCGCCGGGTAGCGATCTCCCGCGCCCGCCCGGCCATCGACTCCGGGTAGGCATCATTCGGCGGCGTGTTGGCGAGATCCCGAGTCGTCACCACCCCTTCGGCGGTCGCGACGGCTCTCTTGACCAGCGACCGATACCCTTGCTCTTGGCCGGCCGCCACCGCAACCCGCACCATCCGCGCCGGTGCCGGCCCTGGCTTCGACCGGTAGTCCGCGAAGCGATAACCGGTGAGCGCGACCGCACGGAGCAGCGCCTCGGACTCGTCGTCGCCATTTGCCGCGGCGTGCTCCGGCACTCGAACCACCGGCATCTTGAACCCGTTGCGAGCCGCTTCGGCGATCGCGCGGTGCGCGTATTTCTCGAGCTCCTTGCGTCCGACCGACTTGGGTTTCCCCAAACCGTAGACGACAACCGCGGGAGCGCTGTCGGCTCCGCCTCTGGCCTGAGAAGTCTGACCGGCCCTCGCCGAAAAGCCCCGGCGACCGGCTGCGATCCTGGCGGCGCGGGCGATCCGAGCCGGCAGATTGCCGGTCTCGGGCTCATCGCGCTCGAAACAGGGCACCGCGTAGAAATCCGCCCGGCTCTCTTCGCGGCCCACAATGCGGACTTTGCTGATTCTGCTCATCGGTCGCCTGATCTCCTCACCGGTTTCGGGTAAGTCTAGCAGCCACGGTGGAGCTCCAGACGGCCATGCCGCGGGCGTTATAGAGTTCGTCCCACAGGACTCATGAGCACCACCGACCTCGAGCGTCTGTTCCTCGCCAGCCGTACGTTTCTCCTGCCCGGCCCTGACGATTTCCGCTTGCTGCTGGGAGAGGAGGGCGGCGACCTCCCGTTTCCCCAGAGGATCTTCCTGGAGGACGAGGAGGCGACGCCGGTCATGGGCTTCCCCGTGCTGCAGACTCGCAGGGGCAAGGAGCTGCGATCTGAGCTCGAGCGAGCGGTTCGAGCCGAGATCGAGGTCGAGGCGGCGATGGCGAGGGGCGCGGAGCTCGGCCTGCGCAAGCGCGAGGCGGCCTGGAAGGGCTACCGCGGCCTCCTCCGGTCGGCGCTTTTCAACTCCATCCGTTCGAGCTTCGGTCGCAACTACCAGAGCGTCTTTTGGCTCTATCACTCGATCGCGATCTCGCGCGTGCTCAAGGAGGCCCCTCGGCGCCTGCTGGAGATGGACTCCAAGATCGGCAAGAAATACGGCTCGAAGATCAAATACCACATCTTCAATCGGTTTTTGGATCGAATTCTCGAAGAGACCTATGACATCGCGCAGCAGGTTGCCGAAGAGCTCGACCAAGCGGAAGAGAACCTATTCCCCAAGGTCCTCGAGCGCATGCGCGACAACGTCCTGATATTCACCGAGGATCACATCAGCCCGGATCTAAGGGAGCTGGCCGACTACCTGCAGGGTTATGTGGGTGTCGATGCCGGCGATTTTCGAACCCGGTTCGAGGCCATGTCGAACTGGCATGTCGAGCAGCTCGAAACGGATGCGGACCTGCGCAATCTGGTGCGGAGCTTTCTCGGTCTCGGAGAGATCGCCAATCCCTGGAACCTCCTGATACGACCGGGGTACGTCCGGTTTCTTTCGGAGCGGCCGCGCTACAGCCCCAAGAAGGGGCTCAGCCTCGAACAGGTCGAAGTCTGGGAGAGCCTTCTGCGGCGCCTGAAGGAGTTCGAGCTTCTGGCCGGCCTGCGGCGCTTCGTCGTCCCGGTCGTGGAGAGAGACGGGATCCTGCACTGTCCGGCTGCCACGCTCCGAGGCCGGCGCTCTCCGACGAAGGAAGTCATGCTGTCGTACTCCACTCGACCCATGGACTTTCTTTCCGCGTGGGTGGTCGATCCCTTGGTGAGACGCTTCGGCCTCATCTACGACATCACCGACTTCTCGGCGATCGTCTCCATGATTCGCCGCTCGGGAGGCGCCGAGCAGGACGCCTCGTTTCGCCAGATCTTCGGCTTCCAGAGTCGCGTCGACCGACTGGCCCGAGCTCACAAGCTGCAGCTCGAGAAGTACCTCGGCGATGGAGCCCTCTACTCCGGGCGCCACCCCACTCTTCTGCTCGCCGCCGCGATCAGGCTGCAGCGTTTCTACCGGCAAGTTCTGGAAGACGACTTCCCGTTCGACCGGGGCCTCCGGATCGCGTTGAACTACGGTCCGTACCGGCTGCTGCCGATTCAAGGCACCGGCACCAGCCACCACTACGAGTTCTTCGGTCACGGAATCGTGGAGCTCACCAGGCTGGTGAGCGGTAAGTCGACCCACGATCTCGACGACACCAAGGCCCTTCTGCTCAGCTCCGGCTACTCGGCGGTCGAAGTCGACAGGTTTTTCGCGCCGGTGACCACCAGGCGCTCCTATCGCGCTGACAGCCCCCTTCAGCAAGGCCAGTTCCACGCCTCGATCAACGCTTCCGGAGTACTGATCAACGAGGGGATCGCCGCCACCAGTCCATTCATCACCGAAGTGTCGAACAACGAAGACCTGATTCGCATGACCGGTACCCACCAGGAGAAGCTCATCAGCTATGTAGTCTGTGAGGTCGACGACGGCGTCGGGCCGGTTGGAATGGGGATCCGCCAACTCGGTGCCGCTCGGCTCAAGGGCCTCGGCGACGTCGTCGTTTTCGAGATCGTCGACGCCGAACACTGGTCCACAAAGGATCTCAAACCGCCCCTGGCGTCCAACCTGCTCGATGCGCTTTCGGCTCAGTACAAGACGGTACCGCAGCCACCGCAGGCGGAGCTTCAACCCTTCGAGGTCTTCTGACTTGACCCAAGTACCGGCGGCCGTTCGCGAAACCAGGCTCGAGGGCCTGGCTGCACCCCAGCGCGGAAAGGTGCGCGATATCTACGACCTGGGTGACACTCTGCTCCTGGTCGCGTGCGACCGGATCTCGGCCTACGATCACGTTCTGCGCCCGGCGATCCCGGGCAAGGGCAAGATCCTCAATCAGCTGGCCAACTTCTGGTTCGACACCTTCCGCGCGCGGGTGCCAAACCACGTTCTGGCGAGCGAAGCTTCCGACTTCCCCGCGCAGTTTGCCGCTCACCGCGGGCTCCTGCAGGGACGTTCGGTGCTGGTTCGTAAGGCCGAGGTCGTCCCCTTCGAGTGCGTCGCCCGCGGCTATCTAGCTGGCAGCGGCTACCGTGAATACACCGAGGACGGATCGGTCTGCGGGGTCGAGCTACCGAAGGGACTGAAGAGAGCCGGGCGGTTGCCCGAGCCGATCTTCACTCCCGCGACCAAGGCCGAGACCGGCCACGACGTGAACGTCTCGTTCGAAATCATGGCGGACGCGGTCGGGGCGGATCTCGCCGCGACGCTCCAAGATCGCACGCTCGAGATCTTCTCGGCCGGCACCGCGGTCCTCGAGCGAGCCGGCCTATTGCTCGCCGATACGAAGTTCGAATTCGGCATGATCGACGGCGAGCTTCTTCTCATCGACGAGGTCCTGACCCCGGATTCCTCACGTTTCTGGGAGGCGAGCGCCTGGACGCCGGGCGAAGAGCCGGTCTCCTTCGACAAGCAGTACGTGCGCAACTGGCTCGACGATAGCGGCTGGGATCATGAGTCCGAGCCGCCGGAGCTGCCCGAGAGCGTCGTGCAGGGCACGCTCGAACGCTATATCGAAGCCTTTCGGCGAATCACCGGCCGCGACCCCGAGTTGTAGTGGTCGCCCCTCCGTCTCGACCGTCGACGGCGCTCGGCCCAACGGAGGGAACCCCGATCTTCCTGGCGCTTCGGCAGCCGATCGGCAGCGCACCCGTCCAGGGGACGCCTCGGGCATCTCGGCCTGCCGGTGCCAGGCCCTCGGCTGCGCGCCGCGGCGCGCAAACCGCTGGTGGTAGTCGTAGCGGATTGCCGAGCGCTTGCGGCGAGCCCCCGACGAGCCCGCCGGATCGCATAGGCCGAGAGGTCTCCCGACCGGTAGGGCAGCGACCGGCACCCCTTGAAGCCTCTCCTAGTTCCGCGGCAGCGAGCCCAGCAGGTACTTCAAGTCGTCGTCCGTCCAGCGAATGCCGGCGCCGAGGAACACAGAATCCCGGTCGCTCTCCAGGAAATCGTCGAGACCTCCGACGATGTAGGCCTTGCGATGGAGCCGCCAGCGCCCGGTCAGACGCATCCGCGGATTGAGATCATCTTCCCTGCTGAAATCGAACGTATCGAGGGAAAGTAGCAGCCGATCACCGAAGAGATCGAAATCGAGACCCGCTCCCGCGGTGGATTCGATCAGGCCGGCCCGGAACCGAGCCTGCCCCAAGCCGAAGCCGACCTGTGCCGAAAGTGACGTGTCGTCCTCGGTCTTGACGGTTCGCACTGTCGAGGTCTCCACCTCCCCGCCCGGGCCGGTCGCCGTCGTTTCCAGAGTCTCGGTTCTCACCCGGCCCCGGGGATCGTCGACGATCGAAACCTGGTAGAAGCGGTTGCTCTCGCTCTGGGGGTCGAGCTTGAGGCCGAATTCCGAGCGGGAATCCTCAAACTCGTCCAGGTAGTAGCCCTCGAACCCGAGATCGAGCCTCAGCCTCTTCACGCGGCCGAGCGACTCGGTGAGTTGGCCGACGCCGGATTCGACGCTCGCCAGCGTATCGACCAGCTGATCGTGGGCCGTCTCGTCGTTGAGGAGTTTCCCCACCGTGCCCTCGCCGCTCGCGATCTGGCTCGAGATCGTCTCGAAGTGCTCGAGTGACTTTCTGAGCGTTTCGGTTGCCGAGGCCAGCTGCTCGATCGAAAGCCGGGCGTCGCCACGATTCTCCTCGAGAATCTGCTCGAACTTCGCGATCACTTGAGAGGTTTGCTCGGAGATCCTGGGCAGCTCCTCGGCAAGCACCGCGCTGAAGCGCTCGAAGTTCTGCATCGTGCCCGCAACCTGGTTCTGGTTGGACTCGACCACCGATCGGATGGTCTCGGCAGTGACTTCGAGCGACGCCAGCAGATTGCGCACGGTCTCGCCCGACTCCGCCGGATCCATCGCCGTCAAGGCTTCGTCGAGTGAGATGCCGATGCTGTTGAAGCGCGCCATGGCCTCGTCGATACCGATCGGAGTGGAGCCCACCAGAATCGCGCCTTCCGGCAACGGCGACGCCGACACCGGCCCCGGATCGAGCTCGACGTACTTGTCGCCGAGGAGCCCCATGTTCGAGATCGCCGCGGTAGCTCCCTGGCGCAGCTCCACCGGGCGCTCCAGCAAGAGCGCCACGTAGGCGCGGTCGTCGGCCAGCCGGATCCCGTCGACCCGACCAACCCGGACCCCCGCCACCCGCACCGCCGCCTTGTCGTCCAGGCCCGCGACCGTACCGAACGAAGCCTCGACAACCCGCGACTCACCCGTGAACAGGCGGAGGTCCTCGATCTTGAGAATGAAGTAGCCCAGCAGCACGAGGGCGGCGGCCAGGAAGATACCGATCTTGACTGTGTTCGACATTGCTTTCTCCTAGCCTCCGCCGGTCCTGCCGAGGAAGGCCCTTACCCTAGGATCCGGGAGAGCTTTGAACTCGGCCGGCGTGCCCCACGCGATGATCTCGCCTTCGTCGAGCATTCCGATCCAGTCCCCGATCCGAAAGACGCTCTCCATGTCGTGCGTGATCGTCACCACGGTCGCTCCGAGGTTCTCTCTGAGCTCGACGATCAACTCGTCGATGACGTCCTTGGTCACCGGATCGAGGCCGGTAGTCGGCTCATCAAACAGCAGGACGTCGGGCCGGTGAGCGATCGCCCTTGCGAAGCCGACCCTGCGGCGCATGCCGCCCGAGAGCTGCGAGGGCATCTTGGCCTCCGTTCCCGCGAGCTGCACCAGCTCCAGGCATTCTCGAACCCGCTCGCGGCGCTCGGACTCGCTGCCGATGCCCAGCCGCACCAGCGGGAACTCGACGTTCCGACGCACGCTCATGGAATCGAAGAGGGCGCCCTCTTGAAAAGCCATTCCGAAACGGGCCCGGAATCGCGTCAGTTCGCGATTGCCCATCGAAGCCAGCTCGACGCCGTCCACTTCGACGGTCCCCGAATCTGGCTCGAGCAGGCCGATCATGTGCTTGAGGAGGACGCTCTTGCCCGTTCCGGAGCCACCGATGATGACGGTGGACTGTCCGCGCGGGACGTCCAGGTCTACGCCGTTCAGCACCGTCTTGGCTCCGAAGGACTTGCTCACGGCCCGCATGCGGACGATGTTCGCTTTCTCCGTCATGGCTTCAGAAGAGCATCTTGGTGAGAAAGAAGTCCGAGATCAGGATCGCGACACTGGCGATGACGACCGATCGGGTCGTCGAGCGCCCAACCCCTTCCGCTCCGCCCCGGGTGTGCAAACCCTGCTGGCAGCCGATGACGGCGATCAGCATTCCGAAGACCGCGGCCTTGATCAAACCGGAGGTCAGATCGGAGATCTCCATGAAGCGGAAGGTGTTGTCCATGTGGGCGACCGGGTTCGCGTCCATCAGCACGACCGCCACCAGGTAGCCGCCGTAGATCCCCAGGCCGTCGGCCAGCAGCACGAGCAGTGGCAGCATGATGGTGCTGGCCCAGACTCGCGGCACGACCAGGTAATGCACCGGATTGGTCGCCATCACCTCGAGGGCGTCGATCTGCTCGGTGACCCGCATAGTGCCCAGCTCGGCGCCCATCGCCGAGCCCGCCCGGCCGGCGATCACCAGGCCGCTCAAGACCGCGGCGAGCTCTCGAACCATGGACAGCGAGACCAGTGAGCCCACGTAGCGCTCGGCTCCGAAACGCGCCAGCACGCTGAACGTCTGAAGCGCCATCACCATGCCGGTGAACATGGCCGTCAGGACGACCACGGGCAAGGAGTCGACGCCCACCCGAACCATCTGTCGAAAAAGCTCTCGAACGTCGTAGGGCCGACGCGGCGTCCAGGCGAGAACCCTCCAGAAGACCTGGCCAAAGCGGCCGACTTCGCGAAAGAAGCCCTCGAGTGGAGCCCAGCTCATCGATGAGAAACCGCCGGCCTGTCGACTAGAACGGCGGCGGGGCCTGCGCGTCGGCGTGACGAGCGAGGTTGCGGAAGCGGGTGTTCTCACCGAAGAAGACCAGCCGAATGGTGCCGGTCTCGCCGTTACGGTGCTTGGAGACGATGAGCTCGGCGATGCCCGGGTCCTCGGTGTCGGGGTTGTAGACCTCGTCGCGGTAGATGAAAGTCACCAGGTCGGCGTCTTGCTCGATCGATCCGGACTCGCGCAGGTCCGAAAGCTGCGGCCGTCGGTCGCTCCCCCGCCGCTCCGGATTTCTGGAAAGCTGGGACAGCGCCATCACCGGCACGTTGATCTCTTTGGCGAGCTGCTTGAGGCCGCGGGTGATGGCCGAGATCTCGAGGTTGCGGTTCTCGTAGCGACCCCCGGCCTGCATGAGCTGAAGGTAGTCGACCACGATCATTCCCAGGTCCTGCTCCGCCTTCAGCCTCCTGGCTTTGGAGGCGATCTCGAGCAGGGTCGGGTTGGCCGAGTCGTCGATGAACAGTGGGGCCGCCGAAACGGTGCGCACGGTCTCGACCACCTTGTTCCACTGCCTTTGCGAGAGATGGCCCGAGCGCAGGGGCCCGAACGGAACATCCGACTCCGCCGAGATCACCCTGAGCGCCAGCTCGTGCTGGCTCATCTCGAGCGAGAACACGCCGACCGCCTTGTTCTCACGGATGGCGACGTGCTCGGCGATGTTCAGAGCCAGGCTGGTCTTTCCCATGCCCGGCCGGCCGGCGACGATGATCAGGTTGGCGGCCACCAGGCCCTTGGTCATGTCGTCCAAGTCCGTGAAGCCGGTGGAGAGCCCCACCAGGCCCGAAGTCGGACGCTCTTCGAGGTCGGCCAGGGTTTCTTTGAAGATCCGCGACAGGGGCACGAAGCCCTTCTGAATGGCGTCCTCCCCCAGTCCCAGAATCGCCTGCTCGGCCTTGCCGAGCGCCTCCTGAGCCACTAATCCGCCGTCGAGACAGTTGCGGGTGATGTCACCACAGGCCGCGATCAGGCGCCGCCGCACCGAGCGCTCCTTGACGATCTCGATATAGGCGTCGAGCCGGCCCAGGTCAGGCAGCTCGAGATCGAGACTCGCCAGATAGGCGACCCCGCCGACCTTGTCGAGCTGTTTGCGCTGCTCGAGCTGCGCCTGGAGGGTGCGCATGTCGATCGCGGACTCGTTGTCCTGGACATCGAGCATGGCCTCGAAGATGAGCCGGTTGCGCTCGGCGAAGAAGTCTTCAGCGACCAAGCGGCCCGAGAGCGACGGAAAAACGCCGGGGTCCAGGAGCACTCCGCCGAGAACCGCCCGCTCCGACTCTTCACTGTGCGGCAAAGAGGCGGTTTTTTCGAGCGGCTCGATCATCGGCGAAAGCCAGAACCAACGTTCTGCGGGGCGTTGATTCTATGCCAAAACGCCTCCGGTGGCAGCAGCTTCGGAGACCCTATTTGCGCTCTTTCAGCTTGATGCTGACGCTGCCGTTACCGTCGGTGGCGTTGTTGAAGTACTTGACCCACTCGTTGGCGAAGGTCTTGAGCTTGGCGATGGACTCGGGCCTGGCGGGCTGGCC